>JAZLCB010000184.1:0-11766 GCA_045614005.1 Clostridia bacterium | reverse complement strand
CGACGGCTTGCAGAGGGAGCTGACTGTCTATGACATGCAGGGCGAAGTAGTCGCTCACTACGAGGGCAAGTTCGATATTGATTTCTCATCTTCGCAGTCCGGTCAGAGAATCGTATTTGATGATGAGCAGGGTATTCGTCATGTAATCTATCCCGGTGGTGGCATTGTCATCGTAAACGAAGTACCTGCCAAAAAGTAACCTATGAAGTTTAAGTGTCAGACAGAGGCTTTAGAGAGTTTGAAGCTCCTTGCTGAGCATAATCAGCACGGTGTTATCATCACGGGGGATTCCGGTAGCGGGAAGACTTATCTAGCCAAGCAGTACGCTAAGATGCTTTCCATCCCGGATTTTCTTATAGTGAATCCGGTCATGTCGGATTTGAAGTCGGTTATATCCGGATGTGTCACAAATGGTACATCGGTTGTGTTATGTATAGAAAATTTGGATAGCGGAGTAATTCAGGTGGCTTACCCCTTGCTGAAGCTCATCGAAGACTGTCCCAAGTTCATTTATGTGGTCGTTACTTGTAACAATCTGTATGCAGTACCGGACACGATAGCTAGTCGATGTGCTTTGGTTACGATTAATCCTCCGACGAACGCAGACATCTTGCAGTATGCACAAACTCAGAATCCATCAGCCATCTGCTATACGCATAAGGTATGGACTTGTATTCGGAGCTTCGGTGATGCCGATATCGCTCTGAAGTTTACTCCTGAGCAGTTGCAGTATTTTGATAATCTGCCGGGAATAGTAACGGGTAAAGGGGCTGTATCCAACATAGCATGGAAGATTCAGCACTATGATGACAACTCAGAATCACCTATAACAATAGTAATAAGATATTTATTAAAGGAGCTAGGCGAAAGTAATCAACGCGCATGCATCGATTGTCTTAACGATTTGGCGAGCAACCGCATATCCAAGAACGCCGTTGTCAGCCGGTTGGTATTTGTACTGAAGTACACCAAGTAGGAGGTATGCCTATGGTACAGAAGAAGTATTACATCATAAGCTATCATTTGGAGTACACCACGATTGATGGCGACCTTAAACCTTCCGGTCGGTTTGACATAAGCTACAAGAAGAAGGGTTACGGGTGGTATGGTGCGTCTGATAAAGACCTAGCCTTTAAGTATAATAAGAAGACCGCAGAGCGCATTGTGGCTAAACTTAATGCAGAGGCGATGAAGTTCTACGGGAATTTGGAACGAAGTCGCTACGATATTGAAGCAGTAGAGCCGGAGGATAAGTGAGGCAGGCATCAGACCTGCCTTTTTTCATAACCTTTAATATAACTGTATAGGAAAACTATCGTTAAAGGAGATACCGTGATGGCAAGACATTTCACCAAATACCCTAAGAACTATGTAAGGGCTACATCTGATTCTCAGCCCATACTTGTTACCAATACCGTGTGCGTAGATTGCCCGCGTGGTCCTTACTACATTTGGAATCAGTTTGGAACATTCAAGGGTAGTACGGAAGACCCGGACAGATTCGTAGTTGACGCAAGAAAAATCCATACTTTTGAAGGCTTTGAAACCCTTGAAGAAGTCATCGACTATGTAAAGAAGTATTTTTAAGGAGGCATGATTATGCAGAATAGTGAATATGGTATTTGGTATGATGACTATGCTGAATTTGCAGAAGACCAACCTGATTTAGCCGAAGCTTTGCTCAACGATGTAGGTGAGGGCGAGTGGCAGGACGAACAGATATTTTATTACCCTTCTTATGAAGATTTAGCGGATTACGAGTTGCGTGAAGGTTGGTATATTGATTGCGGGTTTGACCGCATAGACTTTAATGGGGCACCTAACCCTATTGATTACATCGACCTTGACGCTTTAGGAAAAGCATTAGTGCGCACGGGTGATTCGTCTGTATATTGGGACAACGGTAAAGAAGTTGTTACTACTTCTTGTGGGTGGTAATGCTACATCAAAACGCTTTTTATGAAAATTCTTATTCACAGCGTATCTAAAATTTATGCAGGAGCATCCTCTAAACCGGAGGGTGCTTCTGATTCGTTTTTAGACACTACAAATTTTGATGAGTACAACGATTTATTGTCGAACCCTCAGGCTTCCAACGCCTTGACCGCAGAAGTGGTATGGATGGAACCCATGGACTACATAAAGCAGTGTGCTGATAGCAAAGATGTTTCAGTTGACACCTTGTTGAATGAGGGGATTGAAGAAGATTTAGTCAATCAGTACGCCGAGCAGATGGAATCCGGCACAAAGTTTCCGATGCCTTATTTGGTGCATAATGCCGACGGACGCATTGACCAAGACGGTCAGCATAGGGCTTTGGCTTCTGAGGCTATTGGCGATAAGCTCATTCCCGTTGTAGTGGTAAGGGCAATTATGTGAGGTGTTTTCTATGAAAATTTATAGGCATAGGAAGATTAGAGTTTGTGCAAGTGATGACAATAGGAAGTTAGTTATAGGCAAATTTGTAGTATTGCTGTCGAACGATAAAATATCCGGGTTAGACGAAGCTTATTGGGATGACAGCATTCCGGGATATTTCGTGTGTAGTTTGGCAACATACGATGCTCGTACTAATTCAGTTGAGGGTACCGTAGTAGTGCATAACACCTTAATGAATTACTTAAATGCAGATTATTCAGGTGTAGTTTGTGGTAGTGTGGATATTAATGCGAGCGGTATCCGTGATATTACATTTTCGGATGAATCGAAGGTTACTGAGGGTGTAATGAACAAGATTAGTGAGATTTACGGGTTTTAGGTTAAAACCTTTTATCTATATAGACAGAATTTTAAGTTAAGGGGATATACGGATTATGAAAAGATATATTAGTGCCACAAATGGACGGAAAAAACTTATAGATATTACATATTTCTATCGTGAGGATAGTGGTAATGAGCATAGAAGGGCCAGCTTTAATTTAGGCATAGGTGCTACATATACTACTAATTTTTTTCGTCAGCAACCTAATACTGTATGTCAAAATTGGCAGATTGAATTTAGGGGAGATAAGATAGTTAATCCGGATGTTGCGAATACAGTAGAGGATTACGCAGATGCTATCAGTTATGTAATCCGAAATCATCGTGATTTATTTCCGTATGATGTCGATTTCAGCCGTTGTGGTAGAGAAGATAGGATTTTAGGTATATTGGACAGCCAATATTACGGGATTACTATTTATTTAGATGACAAGTCTGAGTTTGAATTAGTTAGGGATGTTTTATCCAAAGAGGGATTAGTTCTCGCAAAGAACTAAAATAATATCTTATACAGCATTATAAAGGAGAATATAAGATTATGACTATTTTGTTAGATGATATTCTTGATTTGTTTTCAGGAACTATTCGTGTTACTTGTGAAGTTCAAAGAAGTACGGATATATTTATAGGTTCCAAAGATGATTTTTGGGACGATTATGCAGTTCAAGACTTTATGACCGCTAACAATATCGGTGTTCAAGATATTTATGTATCTTATCTTGAATCTGATGATAATTACGGCGGTGTAGATACTATTCATGTTGGCGTATATTATTAAGTTATATGTTACAAGACAACATTTTCACAACAGTAATACAGAGCAGTAAGCTTTCTGAAATCAACTTGCACACTGTCTTATACAATGCAAAAGATTTCAGCGATACAGTCTGCGTTAAATTGCCGGAGGGTTTTCCGAGGGACATGGTACTCACGGAAATCTACAACCTCAACGCTTCTGAGAGTTTAGATTATTCCGATTATGTAACCCGGGATGAAAACAGACCGTGGATAGACATTCAGAGTTCCATCTTGGATGTTACGGCAGGACAGCATACATATCGTATGACCTTCAATAGGTTAGGCGAGAAGCTTTCAGCTACTTGTTGGTTTAGTTACATAATTCAAGATAACAACCCTGAGAAGCCATATATCTATATGGATAGGGGCGAGGATAAAGGAAAATAATGCTATGATTTCATTCAGTTCTAGGAATATCGATGGTAAGCTTATCGATTGGCAGTTCAACGAGGCTTACGAAATCGAAGACGAGTTTTGGGGCGATGCTGACCTTCCGGCTAACGATGACGAGATTTTTGACCTTGATATTGACGGAGTTTCATTGTTCATTGAGGGACTTACCGGTACAAGACCGGTGTTCTTGGATTTGATAAATCTGCTTGGTATCATGCCTCCTGAGAACGCTTAATCCAAATCAATAGTCGTTATAATACATAACAACACAATAAAGGGCGGTAGGCTGAAATATGCTTATCGCCTTTAACCTTTTATTAATATGAAGAATTTTTATTATAAAGCTGAGGTATTTTATGAAGAAGTACATCAAAGCTAGTTCCGGATGGAACAACGATTGGCGTGACCGCATCCCGGGTGATGTTCGTGAGCGTTTATATGAATGTCATAACACTTGGGAAGATGTTAAGATTATGGGTAAGGCTATCAAGGAAGCTAACCCTGATAAGGATGCTGATGAGTGCGCTACTAGGATTCTCGATTGGATGGATTCCAACGGTCAGTGGAGATTAGGCTGTGAGATGACTACTGCGGAGTATCAGGAATTGCTTGACTACATCGGAACCGCTGTTGACTTTAATGAAGTTTATAATACGGCTTACGAGATATATGTTGAAACTGAGAACAATGATGCCGTCTTGCAGTATTTAGAGCCGATACTTGGATTATATGATGCTATGAAGATGCTTCAAGACATTAAAGAAACATACGAATTATAAGTTGTGAGGTAATAGCACATGAAAAAGTTTACAAAGTATCCTAGCAATTACATAAGTGCATCCAAAAAGTTTGCACAGAGAAGCCTTAACGACCTGCATAAAGTTCTTCAGGAGTTTGATAGCAACGGAACTTCAGCTCAGGCAGGGCATTGGTCGATTAATAAAGGCGGATACTCCTTGTGGTGGGAAGTAAAGTATGATGGCGAGTGTGTTTTCGTCTGTGTTGAGGGCGAACTTCATCCCGCTGTAACATACGATGTAAAACTGACTGATGAGGATTATGCTAAAATTCAGGCTGTCATCTTAGAGGAATACCCGGATGTTAAGCCCGCAGATTTAAGCCTGAAGAATCCTAAATATATGGCGCTTCTTGGATTTAACACCAAGCAGTTATGGCTTTATGACGAGGAAAATGATGTCTATATCGACCCTCCGGCTGAGGTGTTAGATTCATTACCGGAAGACCAAGATGAGGCTGAAACTGAATTAGCTCGTATTGCTAATGAGGAAAATCCGGATTGGCTGTTAGACGAAGACTATTGGTATGATGGTGATACCGATATTTGAGAGGTGTGACTATGGCAAGGAAATTCACAAAATATCCTAGTAACTATGTAAAGGCTAATAGTGCTAAGACAGATATCCAAAATCTCATTTTTATAAGGAAGCAGGCAAAGAAGGTCGCTTTACACGACGGTTATGACCAAGTAATCATTGAAAACAACGAGGTCGATGAAACCGGAAATCCTTATTCCTTCACGCGTAAATATCCCGGTTGTTGTCCCGCTTGGCAGGGTACTATAATTGAAGAAGTTAATTTGATAAGGGAAAATGGAAATCTGATTGCCCTTATAAATGAAGTGTAATTTGGGAGATGGACACAATGAGATTACAGAGAATCTATTCGTCAAAGTTATATGTAACAAGTAACCGCAAGGATAGGATACATGCGGCCATCAACAGCCCTATCAATGCTGAATTGGTCAGGCAGTTATCCGATTACCTTGATGACGAAGCCAAGAGCGAGCTGAGCTATGCCATTAAGCAGGAAAAGTCTTCTAAGACACCTCAGAGTTCTGCTCCTGAGGGTGGCGCTCCGGATGAGGGCGGTTTTGGCGGAGGCGCACCTTCGCATGCTCCGGGAGGACATTCCGGATTCTCCGGTGATATCATGAGTGATTTCGGTGACGATGAGTTAGCAGGTATCGAACCTATTACCGATGAAGGTGAGGGTGGAGCTGATACCGGTGCCGAAGTTGCTGAATCCAAGAAAGTCAATGGTAAGCCCATCACGGCTACTTCCATCATTTGGACTACCATCGAGGATGTTGCAAGCGATTGTGATGTCATCAAGGGTACGCTCAATGCCAAGGAAGATACTGCCGGTGTCAGCAGACTTCAGGTTAAGGAAAACGAGCTTTGGATTTATTTCAATGATTCCGTAAATCTCAATGATAAGATGATAGAGGTTATCGAAACTCTTAATGCTACCGGCTATACCTATTTGGCATTTAGCCGTCTTGCTAGAAGCGATAACGCTATTGTTTTTGATGTTATCCTGAATACGGATAACCCGGTTGTTCCCAAGAGTGAAATCAAGAAGTAATTATAACCGGACTATTTTAATTAGAGGTAATGCAGTATGGCTAAAGGTGAAAAGAAAATAAGCCGATTTCCATCAATAGGTTCATATTTGAGTGAATCAGGCTATCACATCCGACTTTTGGCTAATGCTGAAAATAGCGACTATGGGGGTGATTCCGCCTACATCCATACCGGTACTGTCGATGCCGGTTATCTTATTAGCCATTACACAAGCGGTGGCGGTGGAGATGTCGGGCAGTATCTTGCAACACGCGGTACCTACACGGGCGGTGATTATAGCTCTGAGGGTGAACGCACACGAATTTTTATATCCCCGGCTACCCCTAGTGATAACAATTCCTATTATTGGGCATATGCGTCTAATTATGTGCCTGAGTTAATGAGTGCTTATTTAGGTAGGCTCCCTGAGTATCCTATACCTCCGGAAGATGAGGACGAGGAACCCGACGATATTTATGATGGCTACGCGCAGTATTTCTTTGTTCGTGACGGAAGCGCGTCTAACTACTCTTGGAAGTTGGCTGAAACTTACTTAAATGAATATGTTCGTGATAACGCATATTATATCTACGAGATGATTTCTAATTATCTTGACTAGCGTATCGTTATAATACTTATACAAACCGTGTATAGGAGCTTACAATGAAGTTACAGCTATTGATTCCGCAGTATAACGAAACTGAAGATATCATACGCGATATGTTGGATAGCCTTAAAATTCAGCAGGGCGTAGATTTCAAGGACTTTGAGGTTTTAATAGGCAACGATGGCTCGGATGTCATATTGTCCGAGGCTTTTTTGTCTAGTTACCCTTATTCCATACAGTATTTCAAGTTCGAGCATACAAGCTCTGCCGGTACCCGTCAGCGTTTGTTTGAGAAGGCTACGGCAGATTATGTCATGTTCTGCGATGCGGATGATATGTTTTTAACGGCTTTAGGCATCTATACCATCTTCACTTATATCCGCAAGGGTTTTGACGCGTTCATCACTGATTTTGTGGAAGAAGTAAAGGACGCTAAAACCGGGGAGTTCAGCTATTTTACACACTATGCGGATGACAGATTCGTTCACGGCAAGGTGTATAGACGCAGGCATCTCTTGGATAACAATATCGTTTGGCATGAAGACATCGCGTATCATGAGGACGGCGCTTATAACCTTCTTGCCATCGAGACGGCAAAATCCAAGGAGTTCTGCAAGGTTCCTATGTATCTATGGAGGTGGCGTGATAACTCCATCTGCCGTTCTGACCCGTTGTATGTCTTGAAGACTTATACCCTGATGATTCATTCCAATGCTCATCTTGTTAAGGATTTCATGTCCCGTAATATGTTTGATAAAGCGAAGTATCATACCGGAGCGTTCATCTATAGTACCTACTACATGTTGAATAAGCCGATTTGGCTTGACCCTATGAACGCCAAATACCGGTACGAAACCGAAAAGTGCTTCAAGGATTATTACAAGACGCACAAGGAGATTTTTGAGCGTATCAGCGCGGATATGCGTAATCGCCTTATTGCCGGGAACAAGCGACGCGTATTGGACGAGGGTGTATATTTAGAGCAGTTTACATTTGACGAATGGATAGAACATATTGAAGAACTAGATTAATAAGGAGTTTATGATTATGGGTTTATGGGATGATGAAGCTTTTAGAGAAAAGCATGAGGACGAGTGGAGACGGGATAGGTACGGCTATTATGACGATGACGCACCTGAGGATTATGTTCATGACGAAATCGAGGTCAGTCTGAAGAACCTGCTTGATGCCTTTAATACGGTTGGTCTTGATTTCTATGAATGCTGTTTCGGGGATTATGTGGATTATCTTGTTGATATGTATAATGACTTAACCCGCAGTGAATACCCTATTTTTGAAACGACCCCGGCTAATCTTTCCGAAGTGGAGTGTGCCAATCTTGTGCTTGACGCATTGACGGCATTTTTACCGGATGTTCAGGCTAATATTGACGATGCCCCTGAGTTTACCGATGAATACAATTTATATGACATTGTTTATCAGACGGAAGAAGGCATTAAGTGGATGCAAAAAGTAATCAATGATGGGGGCATTGTCTGACCATGAAAGACAAAGAACTGTCCATTACGGAAGAACTAGACTTCCAATATCTGCTTCAGCTCCTTCCACCGTTGGAGGATACCCCTGAGTTTGCCAACCTTCCGGAGCTTTTCAGTGTCATCGGCGCAAAGCCCCTGATTAAGCTCTGTAAGTATGCCGGGGGTGAGACTATCACCATCCCCACGATTGAACAGTTGTACCGGGATATTCAGGCACTTCAGTTCTATTATGATGTCTATATCAAGGGTAGTAAATCTCCGGCAGAAATACCGCCGGATGTTTTTGGCTTGGTAAATAAAATCAAAACGATTTATTCCAACGAGATGTAATCTAACCTTATATTAAGGCGTAGGAAAACTTTATGTAAAGTTTGTATGGGCGAGGGTATTTTCCTCGCTCTAGTTTTATGACAGAACCTTTTATAATAATGAAGGAACATATAATTAAATAGAGGTGTAATACGATGCATTTCTTCTTTGAGGCGACAGAGGTAGCCAAGACCGCTTGGGACATATGGGCACCGGTAGTTACTCAGGTATTAGCTACCGCAGGATTGATTTTCGGAGGCGCAGAGTATTGGAAGTGGAAGCAGATGAAACTTCAGACTAAGCGCGATGAGCAAAGTAAAGAGAGCGGGCTTGAAAAGAAAGTAGATACTTTAACGGAAACCGTAAAAGCATTAGATATTAAAGTAGATGGCATTTCTGATGACATGCAAGAAGTGAAGAAGGATGTGGCTTTGTTAGAAGAAGCAAACGAAGCCACAGTGAAGTATCGTGAATTACGGGATAAGCAAGATAAAGATAGTGCGGTTGTTCAGCGAGCAATCATTAAATCTCTGACGGGAATCCTTCGTGAAAGATTACTAGAAAACTACCATAGATGTGTAGCAAAAGGATTCTATTCTAAAGAGGAAAGAGAAGTTTATGGTGCTATGTTTGAGTGTTATACACAAGACCCGTTCAATGGTAACGGCGTAATGCACCAACTTCAGCCGATTATGCAGAAACTTCCATGGACAGAAGACGAGGCTAAAAAATAAAACCCCAAGGGTAATCGTTAATATAAGTAAATTACTTTTAATGAAGGAGATATTGCATGGATTACATCGATTATTCCGAAGACATCGAAAATTATGTCTATGAGTTCAATCATTCTAATCAGATAGAAGTTACGCAGATTGACGGAACAACCTATTCGGCGAAACTTTACTATCAGGATAGTGAAATTGAAGGACATCTCGGCAGGGGTTCTGTAATCGAACTGTCATTCACCGATGTCCATGATGCTACTGAGGAAACGGGTGAACCCTGCTTTTCTTTCATCATGAATTTCGTATCCTGCTCTGTTCCCGGTATCGAGATGGATGCCGATGTATGGCAACCGACTATAGATATGTGGTTACTCGAAGAAGTAGTAAAGAATACTCACGATACAATCACAAAAATTTTCAGAGATGGCGACTTGGGCGAAGTATCCTATCTGACCATCAGTTAATATGCTAGATACCGTAAAAGTCGTTATTGAGGAATTGCCGGATACGCCGTTTGATGAATACTATCAGCGGTATATTTTTGAAGTTCAAGACCAAAACATCAAGGCGGAGGTCGGTTCTGTTAAACTAGAGGATGTGCTGTCGGTCGATAAGCTGATAGCTAGGCTTTATAATGAATTGTATTCTTGGGTAAAATAACCTTTAATACTAATAAATCTATAATAAAGGGATTTGTATGGCAGACACAGCAATTACATCTTCGGATATTCAGGTCAGATATGAACAGCTCTATACATTTCTTATGGAGTATTTATGGGAATTTAAGGTAGTTCAGGCTTTGGCTAACCTTGAAATTTCCATCTTTAAGCGCTTCCCGGATAAGGATGAAATGTCCCGCAATTTGCAGACATTGAAGCGTGATATCTCTCTTACTTACAATGAGCTTGATGATAATGACGAGCCTGATTTCAAGGACGCGTTCGAGAAGTTAGAAGAAGCTATCGACGCATACGATAACGCCGGATGTGAATTATATTCTGTTCAGGAGGTTATCGATGACCCCGAGGATGTTGAAGCTTCAGAAGAACTTGACTATCGTAGCCACTTGGATTCTGAATCGAAGAAAAAACCGTTTAGGTTTGGCGATATCGAAAAGCATTCAAAAGCGGAACGAGAGCTTCAGGATGAGGCTATAGATACTTTAAGTAACCCGTTTGAACCTGAGGAAAACGACGCATTTATGTGATTGCAAGGCTTGGAGGCACTATATAATGGCTAACTCAGCACGATTTGAGAATATGACCCCGGCAGGTAGGGCGGAATATAGGCTGTACGATAGTTATGGTCTTGGAGCTTACTATGTTATCGAAACCGGTAACTGTATTATCCCTGAAAGCGAGATGAGGAACGCTTTTGGGGATGTTGTCTGCTTTATGCAAGACCATCCGGACTATTTCTGTGGTTACGAGGATGAGTACGGTGAAGAATTTTCCGGCAGACCCGGTGGTTATTTCTATGTATCTAGTTGGGAAAATTAATTGGGGGTATATGCATAATGAATATTTCTAAGTCAGAGCATACAGATGTTAAAGCTTCTACTGAGAAGCCCATCACGGCTTCTAGCGGTTCCAAGGTTATCTATGATAAGAACGGCATCAAGGTAACTGAAACCGGTAGGGATTATGATTTCATCGCCACAGTTGAGAATGACACCGACGAGGATTATTACCTTGATGAGTTGGAGTTATCGGTTCCGGCACATGATTGGGTTGGGCTTCTTGCCGATGAGGATGGCTACCGTACTGTAAACTACTTTAAGTGGTTAGATGTACCTCCGCTTACTGAACAGCAGGTAAAAGATTTGTGGGATACCACAGCTCTTTTCATTGATTGGGGTGACGGTTCCGATTCTATGTGTCAGGACAACGATTATACTTTAGAGGAAATTCTTGATGCTATGAAGCATGGTGGTCGAGTATATGTTGACGAAGACCCTACAGAAGTTAAGGGTACTACAGAGGTTAAGGCTTCAAGTCAGCCTACTTCCGGTAAGGGTGATTTTACCGTTATTCAGGAAATCTATGATGACTGCAAAGCATACATGGATGATGTGGACGGCGTTAAGCCGGTACACACTATAGAGTACGATGTCAGCCTCGACGATATTTTAGCCATGGAACCCCGTATGTTCGATAACAAGCATGGTCCTATGCGTGGTTGGACGGATGAAACCTTCAAAGCCGGTGATGCCATTACGGAAGGTGGTTATTATGCCTTCAACTTTATTAAAAATACAGTCGGTGACGATAAGATGTATGCTGATTACAAGGCATATGTAGCTGAGCATCCGG
>JAZLCB010000183.1:0-13426 GCA_045614005.1 Clostridia bacterium | reverse complement strand
ATAAAAAGGAATTTGAAGAAGCTGCAGACTGGCTTAAATTCAATTTCCATTCTTTGCAGGAATTCCCCGATTATCCGCTTGTAAATTCTTCATACGACGATGTATACAAGCTCTACACTATGATAAAAAATGAGATTGTACGTTTTGCCGGCGAAAAAAGTCTTGCAAAAAGCACGGTTGTGCATTGGGGCGCTGTAAGCTACGATGGTTGTCGCGCTTTGGCAGATTGCGGACTCACCTTCCTGCACTCATCTATGGGCAAGAGTAGCGAATACGACGGCAATGCTTCTTCCCTCCCCTACGGTCACGCAGGTCGTCTGCTCCAGAACAGAAAGCCCGAAACAAAAGTATTTATACGAAATACCAAAGACACTGCAATACTAAATTCTGTTTGCGGTTACAACTACATACCGGAAGAGATGGCAGATAAAGGAAGCATAAATTCAATTGCAACTATTACCGATGAGAAAACAGGCCTCAAGATGAAAAAGTTTGGCGATGGTGTTACCTTGAACCTCCTTTCTAACGAAGAAATCAAAGAAGAAATCGAAAAGAGAAAGTCCTACAAGCTCATCGGTACCGCAACACACGAGCAGTACTTCTACAAGGACTACTTCAATTATCAGAGCGATTATGAACAAAAGCTCTACACTCTGGGTAAAACAATGCAAGATGCCGGATTTATTCCGATATTTCCGGAAGATATATTAGAACTTGAAAAAGGAGAATAAAAAATGAACAAAAAAGCATTTTTCTTTATTGATGATGTAATATGGGTATTTCGCGACCTTACAAGGCAGAGACCAGCAAAACTCTTTGATAACCCCTTCCTGGCTCTTCTCAAGGAAGCACACGACAAATACGGCATGAAGGTACAGCTTAATCTCTTCTACCAGACAGACCTTTTCTACGGTAACGACATCTTTACACTCTCTGAGATGACAGATGCCTACAAAAAGGAATGGGACGATAATTCCGACTGGCTCAAATTCGGATTCCACTCCAGACAGGAATTCCCCGATTATCCTTACATAAATGCTGACTACGACCATGTATACAGCGACTACAAGATGATAGAAAACGAAGTAATCCGCTTTGCAGGAAATAACATCATGGCAAAGGCTACTACTCCGCACTGGCGTCCTATAAGTAAGGAAGCTTGTCTTGCACTTCGCGACTGCGGAATAAAGCTTCTTAGTGCAACATACGGCAAGAAGATTCCTTACGACGGCGATGCTTCCTCCCTGCCCTACGGCCATGCAGGCAGACTCCTTTGCAACCGCAAGGAAGAAACAGCAATATTTATAAGAAATACAAACGATGCCGCAATAGCAAAATCGCTGTGCGGATATAACCACATAGACGAAGACCAGCTCGCAGAAACCGAAGGTACAATGAGCTATATTACAGACGAAGAGACAGGACTCAAATTTAAGTCACTCGGTTCTGACCCCAACGGCTGTCTTAACTTAAACGACAAGGCTGCTGTTACAGCTTGGTTCCCCACTGTTTCGGATCCGTTCTATATATACGGTACACATGAGCAGTACTTCTATCCCGACTATTTTGCATATCAGGAAGAATATCCCGAAAAGGTTCTTCTTGCGGCAAAGTATCTTTCCGAAAACGGGTATGAATTTATATTCAGTCAGGATATAATAAACGGACTGTAAAAAATGTCCAGACCGCAAAAGGTACAAATACAACTAATTAAAAAAGAAGAATAATTAGAAAACCAATAATTTTTTATATGTTAAAACCCGTCTTTTGAAAGACGGGTTTTACTCATTTTATACCTTTTTGCTAGTCCTTAAGCAAAAATCAATCCAATCTGTAAGGAAGTGTTATATCATCGAGTGTCTTACCGAATGGAACTCTGTAATCTCCGCGGAATACTTCGCGAGCTTCTTTGTCCTTGAAGTCGGGAATGGTGTATTCCTTGCAGTTATCCAAAATACTGTACCATGTGAGGATACCTGCTGCAGAAAGTGCTGCAGAACGATATACATCGAAGAAGGGCTCTATCTCGCCTCTTAATACCTTTAAGAATTCCAATGTTAGGATAAAGTCTATTCCGCCGTGACCTACGCTCTCTATAGCGCTACCGTACTTGGCTTCCTGCTCTTTTGTGATACAGCCTGAGCTTACCCAGCCTTCCCATGTCTTGGTGAACTTGTCGGCAGCATCAAACTCAAAGAGCCATTCTTCCTTCCAGTCGTCTCTTAAAGTTTCCATTGTGCCGTGTTCGCAGGATACTCTGAACCACTTGCTTGTGATACCTGTATTAACAACACCTGTAGTACAGAATACTGCACCGGAATCCATCTCTGTAAGAGAGAATGTCTTGGGTGTATTTGTAAGCTTGCCGGGCACTTCGTGCTTAACAGCCTTACCAGATACCTTTACAGGAACTGTCTTGGTTATGTACATAAGAGGTCCTAAGGAGTGCATATTGTAGTAACATACAGGTAAGGTTTGTCTCCAATGGAGGTTGTTGGGGTCGGGCTCTTTGTGTACAGTACCCTTGGGTGCTGCATGGATATATTCAGCCTCTGCATACATTACCTTGCCGTATTTTTCCTTTTCGAGGTTTTCTATCATAGCGTGAACGGGCTTAAAGTAAGGGCAGTTTGCACCGAGCATATACTTAGTGCCTGTGCGTTCGTATGCTTCTACAAGGTCTATACATTCGCCAAGTGAGGGTGCTGCTGTAGTTTCCGAAAGTACGGGAACACCTGCTTCCATAGCCTTTATAGCATACTTTGCATGCTCGTGGAAATAGTTACAAAGAACTACACCGTCGAGACCGGAATTTATAAATTCATCAAAATCTTTGTAAACTACAGTTTCGTCTGAAAAGAACTTACGCTGTTTTTCAATGGTTGCATCGTTGATTTCGCATATTGCACTTACAACCATTTCGTCCTTTAAAAACTGGGATGCACGAAGAATAAATTCTCCTCGTTCTATACCCATAACGCCTATCTTGAGTCTTTCTGCCATGTAAATCTCTCCTTACAAGTCAAATTAATTAAATACATTATACCCCTATTTACATTAATGTCAAGCCTTTACACAATATATGTAAAATAACACCTCAAACATCTAAAAAAAGGTAATATAATGGTATGTTTAAGTAAAAAAAAGGTGCTTTTCGCACCTGTTTTTTACTTTGCTATAATTACATTTTTAACATTTATATCTTCGTCAAATATAACAATATCCGCATCATAGCCTTTTTCCATCTTGCCTTTTGTGCTAAGTCCCATAATACGGGCAGGAATCTGTGTTATCATCTTTACAGCTTCGGTAAGCGGTATGCCTGATCTCTTAACACATGTACGAACAAGTGCATTTGTTGTGGCTATGCTTCCTGCAAAGGCTGTTCTGTCGGCAAGCTTTGCAACACCGTCTTCTATAATATACGGCATATTGCCGTTTTCGCAGGTTTCGTTCTCTATACTTTCTAATCCGCCATGACGGATAGCATCTGTTACAAGACACATATGCTCGGGGCCCTTGAACTTGTAAACAAGCTTAAGAAGTTCGGGGGGAAGGTGGCAACCGTCTGCAATGGTTTCTACATCCATATCGTCGTAGAGATATGCTGTTTCTATAACACCGAGAACTCTGAATCCGCTTTCTCTTGTGATAGTGGAAGTACAGGAGTACAGATGTGTTATAAGCTTCATACCGCCTTCGTATGCCGCCTTCATATGAGGATACTTGGCATCGGTATGAGCAGCAGATGCCACTACATTATTCGCCTTTAAAAATGCAAGGAATTCTTCACTTCCGGGGAGCTCGGGAGCATAGTCCCATCTCTTTATAACATCGGAGTAGAGGCTATATATCTCCTCGTATTCCTTGGGGTCGGGAGTGCGGATATACGAAGGATCCTGCGCACCCGACTGTGCAGGTGAAAAATACGGTCCTTCGAGATGAGCGCCATAGATATGAGGCATAATATCCTCATCGTCCTTGCAAGCCTTGAGTGCTTCGAGGGCGTTTTTGGTCTTGGCGTTATCATAGGCAGAAAGTGTGGGATAAATGGTGGTAGTACCGTTTACCGCGTGGATGTTTGCCGCTTCCTTTATAGCCTCTTTGGTAGCATCTACAAATTCGTAGCCAGCACCGCCATGTACATGGATATCTATAAATCCGGGAGAAACGAAGTTGCCTTCGGCATCTATCTCGTCATCAAAAGGAAGTTCATCGCCTGTAATATCGATTATTTTGCCGTCTTCTATATATACATATGCATCTATAATGCTGTCGGTAAGGACTACCTTGCCGTTCTTTATTCTTGTAATCATACCGTTATTCCCCTTTGATTACAGAAGCTGCTTTCCGCTGTCGGGATCGCAATACATTACTGCATTGTCGTGTGTTCTCATTATTGTAGCGGGAAGGTCTTCGTTTATATCGTTATTTACTGTCTTGTATACAGCATCTGCCTTTGTAGCAGCGGGAACTGTGCAGAAGAGATAATCTGCATTAAAGAGTGTGGGTACTGTGAGTGTAAGAGCAAACTTGGGAACATCGTCGAGTGTTGCAAAGCAACCGTCATTTACCTGCTGCTG
This sequence comes from Clostridia bacterium, assembly GCA_045614005.1. Taxonomy (GTDB): domain Bacteria; phylum Bacillota; class Clostridia; order UMGS1810; family UMGS1810; genus RGIG8748. The sequence goes on along the minus strand of JAZLCB010000183.1, from coordinate 8,843 downwards.
TCTGCAAACTTCGTCGAGCTGTACTTTCTTTATAGCATACTCATCGTTGAAGTCTGCTACCCAGGGGTCATTGAATGCAATGTGACCGTTTTCGCCGATGCCGAGGCATACTATGTCTATGGGATTTTCGCTGAGAAGTTTTGTGTAACGAGCGCAGGTTTCCTCGGGAGTTTCGCCCTCTGCAGCGATGTAGTTAACGCTCTTAAAGGGCACAAGACCAAAGAGTCTGTCTCTTAAGAAGTTACCAAATGCCTGAGGTGCTTCGGGGTTTAAGCCGATGTATTCGTCCATGTGGAATGCATTTACCTTGCTCCAGTCGATTTCTTTATCGGCAACGAGTGTTGCAAGAACTTCGTTCTGAGAGGGAGCAGCAGCAAATATCATGTTTACTTCGCCCTTTTTAGCTATAAGTTCCTTAATTTTTGCAGCAGCTTCTTCTCCTGCTACCTTGCCCATTTCTGCTCTGGAATCAAAGATTTTTACTGTGAGTTTGTCTTTAACGATTGTTTTCATTTTTTCATTTCTCCTTATACTATTAGTAGTACTCAATGTCTATAGATTAAGTTTATTGTATCACAAGTTACGCATGGCGAATTGTCAAAAGTTGCGATACGCATTGCAAATATTGCGATTTTAATTTGAATTTGTGTGTAAATTCACTTGATTTTACAAATAATAAATTCATTCAATATCGGAGGTAATAAATATGGAAAACAATTGTGAAATAATATACGCTTTTACCACGGGCAACACCGTGGCTCTCTGCGATGTCAAAGACGAAGTTTTTGCATCATATACGCTTGGCAAGGGTATTGCGATAAAGCCCAATTCCAACACTCTGTATGCCCCATGCGACGGCATGGTGGAAACAATAGCCGATACAAGCCATGCCCTCACCTTAAAAAGCTCGGGCGGTGCACAGGTGCTTCTGCATGTGGGTATAGACACGGTAAACCTAAGAGGCATGTTTTTTGATGCAAAAGTAAAACCCGGCAAAAGTGTAAAAAAAGGCGATAAACTCATAGAATTCCAACGTGAAAAAATTGAATTCGAAGGCTACGACACCACAATATGCCTTGCAATATGCAATACTGAGGAATACATTAAATTTGATATAACAGACAAAAAAGAAGTAAATACTGAGGATATAGTCCTCGCCATTTGCAAATATGGAGTGTGAATTAATTTCCACTCCATTTTTTTATGGAAAAAATTGTGGGTTGAACTTTATGCTGTCGTTGTTGTATGATTGTATTCGCGGTTGACATAATTGTTTTGCATTCCTTATACGGGTAGCACTACAGAGGAAAATGCAGATAATTTATGTAAACCAAACAAACTATAAGGAGGATTTGACGTGTCCAAATTCAGAAGATTTGTTTCATCCGTGGCGACAGCAGCGATTCTTGTTTCGGGAATTGCCACTACTTCTTTTGCATCAGTACCGACCGACGTAATTGGCACAGACTATGAAGAGGCCGCAAAGGTCCTCGGCGCTTTCGAAATAATGGTAGGAAACGGCACAGCCTTCCGCCCCGATGCACCGATAACGCGTGCAGAGGTTACAAAGGTGGCCGTAGCATTAAAGGGACTCTCCAATGCCGCAACATCACAGACAAAAACCAAGTTTTCAGATGTTAAGGAAGGTCACTGGGCAACAGGCTATATAAATGTCGGTGTTGCCGAAAACCTCATATTAGGTGACGGCAACGGAAACTTCCGTCCCGACGACAGCATTACCTACAACGAAGCAGTTACAATACTTGTAAGAGCTCTTGGCTATGAGCCTCAGGCACAGTCAAAGGGCGGTTATCCAAACGGATATCTCTCTGCAGGTACTTCCACAGGGCTTACAAAGGGTATCCCTTCTACCATAGTAAGAAGCTCCGCACCAATAACAAGAGGTAAGGTGGCTTTCCTTGCGCGTAATGCCCTTGATATAAATACAATGGAACAGACAAGCTTTGGAAATGATGCAAAATTTGAAATAACCGACGAAACCCTTGCACAGTCTGCACACAAAGCCGACAAAATAGAGGGTATGGTTTCTGCCGTAGGTTCTTCCGCAATTAAAGGTGACGGTGCTTCCAAAGGTGAAATCGTGATAGACGGCAAAAGCTACAAGACAGGTAATGCCGATGTAAGAAATATATTAGGTCTTAATGTAGAAGCGTATATTGTAAAGGACAGCAAAGGCAAAAAGACTCTTAAGGTAGCTGTTCCTGCCCATAACGAAAACTCTGTAGTTACAATATCTGCCGATGATATAGACAGCATAAAGGAAACCTCGGGCAAAAAGACTCTAACCTACTACAGCGGTAACAAAAAGCTTACCGAAACCATAGCAAATAACTCCTATGTTATATACAACGGCAAGGCAGGAAGCTTTGATGATATAACCGAAATAAAAGCAGGTACAATAATGGTTGCCGAGTATGACAAGGACCAAAAGATAGTATTTATAAACGAAACTGAAAACTTTGTAGTAGACGAGGTAATCCTTACCTCCGGCAAGGTAACGGATAAATACGGCAAAAAGCCTCTTATACTCGATGATGAGGACGAAGATATCACCTTTGCGATAGATAAAAACGGTTCTCCCATAAACATAGAGAACCTCAAAGAATGGGATGTAATGACACTTACCGTAAGTAAGGATAAGAGCGTAATATATGCAGATGTATCCGATGAAACCGTAGAAGGCGAAATAACCGAAATTGACAGCGAGCATGTGTATGTAAATAACAAAAAGTACAAGGTAGCACACGGCTTTACCGAGGAAATAAAGCTTGGCGACAACGGTATTTACTCTCTTGATGCCGAAGGTAAAATAGCAGCCGTACAAAAGGCAAAAGCAAACGGTAAAAACTATGCCTATATTACAAACCTCGGTATTAAAAGCGGATTAAATGCAAAGCTCGAAATAGAGGTTCTCGGTCTTGACGGTAAAATCTCCGCCGTAACTGCCGCAAACAAAATAAAGGTAGACGGCAAGATGTACTCTTCCCACTCCGAGGCGCTCAGCGCAATAGGTTCAAAGGGTCAGCTCGTAACAATAGCTCTTAACTCCGACGGCAAGATAAGCGAAATAGAAAAATCCGTAAAAGACTCCGAGATTGACGAAGAGAGCTTCCGCCTCAACTTCTCCGAAAACGGTGTGAAGTACAACTCCAAGACTTCTACCCTTCTTGCAGATGCAATGAATGTAAAGGTAGACAGCTCTACCGTAGTATTTGACATACCCGAAAGTGCTAAAGACAGCGATGACTACGCTGTAGCGGGTAAGGATTTCTTTGCAGACGAGGGTATGTACAATATAATAGTGTACGATGTTACAGAGGACCTTACTGCAGGTGTTGTAATAGTAACAAACTCCGAAAACAAAGTAAGCGAGGACAGCAGTATCGTGGTAGTAGACAAAATCACCTCCTCCAAGGACGAAAACGGTGATACTACCGAAAAACTCCACGGCTATATGAATGGCGAAAAGGTATCCTTTACCGCAGAAAAAGGTATGTTCAAAAAAGGAAGCCTCAACCTCGAAAACGGTGATATCATTCAGGTAAAAGCCGATGCCAAGGGTAATGCCAAGGCAATAAGCATACTCTTTGACACAGATAAAACTGATGAATTTACAAATGAAATATCCGACAACCTTACAACCGTGTACGGTAAGGTAACAAAGAAGTTTACAAATTCCTTTAACCTTAGCGTAAATGACTCTGCAAGCAAGAACTATTCTATAGGCGATGCTACCATATATGTGGTAGACAGCTCCAAGAAGCAGAACACAATATCCGTAGGCGATGCTACCGACATTGTAAAGTATGATGATACAAATCCCGAAAAGGTGTTTGTAAGAATCTACAAGGATGTTGTAGAAGAAATTGTAATAATAAAATAAAAAAAGAGGGTTCTGCCCTCTTTTTTATTTTGCCTTAGGCTTAGATATAACAGAAAATATCATGCCAAAAAATATCGCCGCGGCTATACCTACGCTTGTACCCTTTATACCGCCACCGAGTACGCCAAGCCAGCCGTCTTGTTCTACCGCCTTTTGTACACCCTTTGCAAGCGAATAGCCAAAGCCTATTATGGGAACGGTAGCACCTGCATTTGCAAACTTAACTATAGGTTCATATATGCCGAGGGCTGTAAGGACAACCCCTGCCACAACATACGAAACCATTATCCTTGCAGGGCTGAAATTGGTTTTGTCTATAAAAATCTGAGCTATGGCGCACAGCAAACCACCCACAGCAAATACATACAGATACTTCATACTTTTGTCTCCTTACCGCTTAGTGCAACCGCGTGAGCAATGCCAACCACCGCTTCGCCAAGCTGATATGTTGTAGGGCTCATAAGTGCTCCCGTACACACAAGAAGCATTTTGCCAATGCTTCCTTTGCGAAGTTCGGGGCAGAAATGACCACAGAACACACTTGCCGAGCAACCGCATCCGCTACCGCCTGCGCCTGTATTCTGCACCGCAGAATCGAATATCATATTACCGCAGTCGAGGTGGCGGGAGGATATATCCTCGCCCTCCATGTGTATAAGCTCATTTAAAAGTTTTGTTCCTACAAATCCAAGATCGCCTGTTACTATGACATCATAATCCGTAGCGGTGGTGTTGGTATCCTTGAAGTGCGATAATATACACTCTGCCGCGGCAGGTGCCATAGCCGCACCCATATTGGCAGAATCCTTGACACCCAGATCCACCATAAAGCCTGTGGTGACAGCATCTATCCTGATATCGCTCTTTTGGGGCGAAAGTATTACCGCACCGCTGCCTGTAACTGTCCATTGTGCAGACGGAGTACGCACACCACCGTATTCCAGAGGAAATCTATACTGTTTTTCGCTGGAACAAAAGTGGCTTGATGTTACCGCAAGAGCGTTTTGAGCATATCCCGAATCCACCATTACGGAAGCCAGACTCATAGACTCCGCCATGGTGGAGCAAGCTCCGTACAAACCAAAATACGGTATGCCCATATCCTTTAGTGCAAATGAGCTTGCGGTACATTGGTTGAGAAGGTCGCCCGTGAACACATAGTCCACGTCGTTACAGGTGAGCTCCGCCTTGGCAAGTACACCTGTTACCGTATGCTTAAGTAAATTGTTTTCCGCTTGTTCCCAGCTTTTTGCTCCGATGTAGGAATCGGTATACACTACATCAAATTTATTTCCGAGAGGACCTTCGCCCTCGAGCTTGCCTACCGATGAATAAAAGTTTTTTATATATACGCTGTTATCAAATATTATGGTTTGTCTGCCTGATTTTCTACCCATTTACGCACCTCCCATAAGTGCCAGAATAACTGCATATATTACCGATGCACTTATGCCGTACACAATAACAGGTCCTGCTATGGTAAACATCTTTGTGCCTACACCAGGTACCATACCTTCGGTTTTGTACTCCATGGCAGGCGAAACTATACTGTTTGCAAAACCTGTAATAGGTACAAGTGTGCCTGCCTTGCCTATAAGAGCTATTTTGTCATATACTCCAAGTGCGGTAAGAAGTGCTCCTATAAATATAAGAGATGCACTTGTAAGAGCCGCGGAATCCTCCTTGCCGATATCGAGCATAATATACAAATCGGTTATAAGCTGACCTATTACACATATTATTCCGCCTACGGCAAATGCTTTAACTATATCCTTTAAGAGCTCCGAATTTGGTGTAGCCTTTTTTACCATATCACTGTATTGTTTGTTTGAAACATTCAATTCTGATACCCCCCCTTTTTTTAAATAATATTTGGCAAACAGGCGCGAAATATACAAAAAAAGTGCTGTAAAAAAACTTTGTTTTTACAGCACTTTTTGATGGGATTAGGAAAAAAAGATGCAGAATAAGCGCTCTGCGCTTTTTTACAATCCATTTTCTATTTTATAACCATTTTTTTACTCTGTACTCCATACACTACCCTTGCGAGCAATTTATCGGAGAGGAAGTGTCTTGCAGATACCGCGCATCTCATAAGAAATCCGGGCACTATTACGGTCTTGTTTTTAAACATCTGCTTTATGGCATATTTACTTACTGCCATGCTGGAGAGTATAACCTTTGAAGCTATGCCGCCCTCGCTACCCGTGCCAAAATTCACCTTTGCCGCCTCGGCAAAGCCTGTGTGTGCAGGTCCGGGGCAAAGCACACAAACCCTGACATTGCTTTTGTCGCGTCTGAGTTCCTCGTGTATGGACTGTGTAAGCCTTAATACATACGACTTGGATGCATAGTACGATGCAAAAAGCGGTCCTGGGAAGAATGCCGCAAGAGAGGACACATTCATTATATATCCCGAATCTCTCTTTTTGAATTCCTTTAAAAAGAGCTTGGTGAGCGTATGCACTGCCTTGATGTTGGTATCTATCATAGTAAGCTCTTTGCTAAGGTCTGTGCCGTCAAAAGCACCAAACACACCAAAGCCTGCATTATTTATGAGAATATCCACCTCGCTTGCTTTTGTTGCCAGCTCTTCACAAGCGGAAAAATCTGTAACATCGCACGAAATAATCTCTACATTTGTTTTAAGCTCGCTCTTTAACTTTTCGAGTAATTCAGTTCGTCTTGCAACTGCTATTATATCGTAGCCCTTTTCAGAAAGGATATGAGCCATATCCCACCCAAAGCCCGAACTTGCTCCTGTTATAAGTGCTTTCATATCGTACACTCCTTATTATTTAACCATTTCCACAGACAATTCTTTAAGCCTTGTGCATGCTTCTTTTACCCTTTGTGCATCGTAGTCCTCAAGGTTGTGACCATCGAAGCCGACACTTACCTTTACGCCTGTTTCCTTGATAAGATTTACTATATTTTCATCTTTGAAAAACTCTTTTACATATTCGTGCTCTCTGTATTTGTGTATGGAATCGTAGTTTACATTAAGCTCCCAGAATATGTCCTCTTCTGCCATTTTAATAAAAAAGTCCTTGGGGCTGATGCCCTTTGAAACTGCGTATTTAATAAGGTCTGTATGCGCTACTCCCGTACATTTGCAAGCACATCTTTTTGCAAATGCAAACAAATCGTCTATTACAGATTCCTTTGTGTCTATATATTCTATAAGACAATAATCAAAATAAGATATATCCACACCGTCGGGAATCATTGTGTATCCCAAATCCATGCAGGTAATCTCTAGACCGCAACGGACATCTATATAGTCCTTGTACTTTTCGGCAAGGCATTTTATATGCTCATAGTACGACCTTAATGCTCTGGTGTGAAGCCACACCATGTTTTCGTGGCTTTCGTATACAAAATTCGGTCTGTTTAGCACTATACCGTGGTAGTGATCCGAAATTCCCACAACATCTATACCGCTGTCTATGGCATTTTTTATTACGTCTTCGGGGCTGTCCTTACCGCAATATGAATAATAAGTATGCGAATGTAAATCCTGTATCACACAAACTCCTCCTTGAGGAACTATTTTAATATATTTTTTATTACAGAATGAAGCTTCTTTGCCATTATATAAAATCCGAGATCCGTAGGATGACAAAGGTCTACCGTGGGTAAATCTCTCTGCATACCATCGTAGAAATCCATTCCGTCTATAAAATAGACATTGTTATCGCCTTTTGCCACGGCATTATCGTATGTTGCCTTTATTATATCCCTGCGTCTTATTGCATCCTTTTCATACTCAACATTTGCCCATGGTCTTGATATCATAATAATGGGCAAGCCCTTATTTTTCTCTCTTATTGCATTAAAGAACGGCTCATGGGTTTGCATAAGATGCTCCGCTGTGGGGGCATTATGGTCATAATCAAACACAAAAAGCGACATATCAAGCTCCGCTATAGCTTTTGCAATTTCTATCTCTCCTTTGGCATTACCGCCAAAACCGAGATTTATCATATGAGCATCAAGCCACGAGGACACAAGCGCCGTATATGTATTTGAAGGTCTGGAAGCACATCCGCCCTGTGTTATGGACGAACCATAGAATACTACGGGCTTATCTACCGCGTGTGCAGGGGCTTCCATAACCACGGCATCCTTTTCAAAGCCTATTTCAACGCTCTCCAAGGCAGAATAAAGCGGAAAGTACACCCTGTACTCCTGCATAGTACCCATAAGCTTGCACGAAAGCTCGTGTTCGAGCTTACCCGCATAGAAATCTCTTACTTCGGGGCATACGTTTGCAAGGAGACGACATACACCATTTTCTCTTACAGTTATATCAAATCCGCCCTGTGCTGCCGGAGTAGACACCCTGTGCAAATCAAGAGGCTTGTACTTTACTCTTATGCCAAGAGCTTTGCTGTTTGTAACAAAGCGTACAACACCACCTGCCGAAAATGCCTGCACCCTTTGGAGCGACTCGGGCAGAAACTCAAGTATATCCTGAGGAAGGCGCATATATGGAGTAGTATTTACATCCTCCCATGCAAAGCTTTCTAAATCAAGATGATGTGCATCATAGTACACAAAGCTTGCTCCTTCTACAGAAGGTGGCGCAAGATTGGGATCAAGACGATTCTGATTCATAGTAACTGCCTCATTTCACTTTGTTTATTCCTACTATAAAATTTATCACATATTTACTCAATATGCAATGCACATTTCAAAGAAATTTGCATTTTCGATTGTAAAACAAAGCTTGAACTTTTGCTTGGATTTGTGGTATAATAAGCGTATTGAAAATTATAGTTCGAATCCCTACCAATTAACCTGAACGGAGTTGTCCGAACTGGTTTTGGAATTGCAAATTTCAGATATAATTTCGTTAAAATGCTCGGAAATATGTTCAATATTCCCTGTGCTTTTGCCTCATTCTATCTAAAATTTGATAATTCGAAAATTCTTT
>JAZLCB010000182.1:0-9213 GCA_045614005.1 Clostridia bacterium | reverse complement strand
GTGCCGAACCCGTCTTGGAACATACATTTATGGGGAAGTCTGCAAACACGGCAGAAGATGTTCCCTCACGGCTACCAAGATACATACCGTAGGTTACGGCTTTATAGGTTTCGTCGCTCATGTTTATCTTACCTGTAATTTCGGGTTTGAACTCTTTTATTATAGCAGAGGTTACAGAGCTTCTTATAGCCTTGGTAAGATGTGGCTTATAGCATGTTCCACCGTTTGCAACGGTTGCTGTGAGGTTGGCTATCTGAAGCGGTGTAAATACATTAAATGACTGACCTATTGCCATCTGCAGGGTATCACCGGGGTACCAGATTTGCTGGAATGTATCCTGCTTATACTTTTCGTTTGCAAGTATACCTGCGGTTTCGCCCTCTATTTCTATTCCTGTGTTTTTGCCAAGACCCATGAGGTTGGCATACTCATATATCTTCTTTTCGCCAAGGCGCTTACCTATCTCGTAGAAATAGTAGTTACACGAATTTCCAATAGCATTTGCAACATCCTGCGCTCCGTGTGTTTCTCCGCTTTGTGTCCATATCCAGCAGTTAAAGGTCTGCCCGTAATGCTCGTACTTTCCTTCGTCTACTATGGTTTCGTTTACGGTGGTAACACCCTCTTCAAGTCCTGCTATTGCAGTAACAAGCTTAAACACCGAACCGGGAGGATATGTTCCGCTTATTGCACGGTTGAACATAGGCTTGCCACTATCTTCTATAAGCTTGTCGTAATCATCGTTGAAGGTTGCGGGGTTAAAATCGGGATAACTTGCCATGGCAAGAATTTCACCTGTTTTAACATCTATAACAACTACCGCTCCGCCACCCGCATCGGCACCGGCTTTGTCATCGGACTGAAGACCCTTTGCTCTTATGGCATCTATTGTCTCTTTAAGCGCGGTTTCCGCCTCGCTCTGGAGTTCAAAATCTATGGTAAGAATAGCATCATTACCGGGAATTGCGGCAGTTTCATCAGGAGCATAAACATTGGAAGATACGTCTCTGGATTTATTTATTTTGCCGTCTTTTCCTCTTATATATGGCTCAAGGAACTTTTCCAAGCCATCTTTACCTATGATGTCGTTCATGCCGTAATTCTGGTTTTTTAAAAGTTCGTATTCTTCCTGATATATAACACCCACTCTGCCGAGCATATGTGCACCCAAAGAATCGTGAACATACTGTCTGAGCGGAGTTGTTACTACATTTATGTTTGAGTAGTATTCACTTTTTTCTTTTAATACAGATACCGTTTCCATACTCACATCCGTAGCTACGGTAACGGGGGCAGCGTAAGCAAGACCTCTTACCTCGAGCTCATAACGCATACCAACGATTTTACGGATTTCTTCGTACGAATAACGCTCATCGAGATTATATCTTTTTGCAAGTGCCAAAAGGGTCTGCTCGCCTGTTGCACCGGCTTCTATTCCATATTTATTCCTGAACGCTTTCCTTTTTTCTTTTGCGGTTTTCTGACTGTCATCTTTATATGTAAAAGTATAGTCATCTGCAGATATGGGAAGCGAATCGACATACTGGTCATTATTATCGGCAAAAAGGTCGACAAGGCTAAGGAGAATGTCATTCACCTTATCCGAAGAGCTATCGCTGTAGACAACCTGCACGGAAAAACCAACCTTGTTTGTGATAAGCGGTCTGCCGTTGCGGTCGTATATAATTCCTCGGGGAGCTTCGACCACCATGGAATTAGTAAGCTTATTCTGTGATTCATAAAGATAGTCCGAGCCTTTTATAACCTGCAAAAAGGTAAGCTTGATAAAAATGGAACACAAAAGAACAGTTACTACCAAAGTCATTATGAAGTTTTTATCTTTAAGTCTTCCGTTCAACTTTATAATCCCCTTATTTCATCTATACTAAGCTTGCGCGCCCATAACGCTATAACAAGCGAAGCCACTGCATCATACACCGCGGTGGGAATGGATATTCTTAAAAACGGGTATTGGAAACCGCTGTAGCCGGGAATAACATAATCCACCAAGAGTATAACGGTATGATACAAAAGTGATATTACAAGCACTCCCAATGCCGAAGTCCACACATTTTTCTTTATAAGTGTGCTTGTAAAATGGGATACTGCAATACCTATATACATAAACAAAAGTGCATTCAAACCAATATACTGTCCGGAATACAAATCCACAATCAATCCCGCAACAGCGCAAAGAACCGCAGAACGAACCGGAAAATTGTATATTGCATAACACAGCACATATACAAATATTAAATTTGGTGCTATACCGAATATGTCTATATAGCGTGACAGCGTTGTCTGCACAATAAACAGCACAGCAAGTGTCAGATATGACAAAAAGTAATTCAACATATATAAATCTCCGTTAACAAACCCGCTTTGGGCAAGGTTTTTCACGCCACTTCTTAGTTAAGTATTACCATAACCTCTTTAAGATTTGAAAAATCCACTCCGGGTTGTATAATTGCCTCCTGCGAAACACCGGTTACATCGCTTCTTACTTCTGTAACCTTGCCTATATATATTCCTGCAGGTATTATTCCGCCTGCGCCTGAAGTTTCTATATAGTCACCTATTTCTATGCCTGTTTCTTTAGAAACATAGGTCATCTTGCAGAGGCCATCTTTCATAAGCGACATATCGCCCTGAACTATGGCGGTGTTGGAAACTCTCATAATAGTAGCACTTACGGAAACCTTTGCATCTACAATAGGTGATATTTTTGCCCAGTTTCTGCCTGCATCCGATACATATCCAACAAGACCAAAAGGTGTAATAACGGCACAATTCTGAGTTATACCGTCTTTAATTCCCTTATTTATGGTATAGGATTTTGAAAAATTATCCATCTCAAATGCTACAACATCGGCAACAACAGAGTCGAAGTTTTTGTCTTTGGATTTTAAATCGAGCATCTTTCTTAGACGCTCATTTTCCTCTTTGAGATTTTCTGTCTTCCTAAGGTCATCTTCAAGACTTGCAATTCTCTCTCTGAGTTTTTCGTTTTCTTTTTCATACCCTTTCATGTTTGTAAGGTATCCAAAGAAACCGCTTACCGAATTGGACACAGATGTCACTCCGCCTTGCACATCGGAGGTTGCACTGCCCAATGCGCCTTCAGCCGCACTTGTGTCCTTCTTCTTTGCAGTTACACCAATGATTATACAAATCACAAGGATTACGGTTACCACCGCAAGAAGTATTTTAAATTTGTTTTTCTGAAAAAAGTACATTTTATATAATCCCTTTCAAATCACTTTGCAAGAGCGTCACTCAAACTTTCAATTTCACTTATTACAAGGCCTGCTCCGGCAACTACACTTTCAAGCGGTTTGTCGGCAATTATCACATCCATGCCGGTTTCCTTTTTGATAAGATCGTCCAAACCGCGAATAAGTGCGCCACCGCCTGTAAGAACTATACCCCTATCTATAATATCTGCCGAAAGCTCGGGAGGAGTATCTTCCAAGGTAAGTTTAATTGCATCTACAATAGCGGATATGCACTCGCTTATAGCTTCTCTTACATCAAACGAAGTGATGGTTATAAACTTGGGCAGTCCTGTAGATAAATCTCTTCCGCAAACCTCGCAGGATTCCTCCAATGTAAGCGGAGATGCAGAACCGATTTCTATTTTGACACGCTCTGCTGTGGGCTCGCCTATTAACACATTATATTCCCTGCGGACATAGTTAACTATGGCTTCGTTCATAGTATCGCCTGCCATGCGAAGAGTTTTGCTGTTTACTATGCCACCGAGTGATATAACGGCAACTTCACTTGTGCCACCACCTATATCGCATATCATGCTTCCTGTAGCTTCTTCTACAGGAAGGCTCGAACCGAATGCAGCAGCCATAGGCTCTTCTATAAGAAACGCCTCTCTTGCACCTGCCTGAACGGTAGCTTCTTCTATTGCCATTTTTTCCACATCGGTAACGCCCGACGGAACACATATAACAACTCTTGGGCGGGAAAAACCACTCTTTTCCAAAGCTTTGTTTATAAAATACTTAAGCATAACCTGTGTTACATCAAAATCTGCTATAACACCATCCTTTAACGGGCGGATAGCTACGATGTTTTCGGGAGTTCTGCCGAGCATCTGCTTAGCAAGAGTTCCTACAGCCACTACCTCACCTGTATCTTTGTTTATGGCAACAACACTAGGCTCGTTTACAACTATGCCCTTGCTCTTTACATACACAAGTGTATTTGCTGTGCCCAAATCTATTCCAATATCTCTTTTTGCCATTATACCAATTCCTCCCCGTATTCCTCGGAAACAAGTGTACAGAGTCTGCACACAGGAAGTCCCACAACATTAAAATAATCTCCGTTTATGCTTTTTACAAATCTGCCTGCATATTCCTGAACAGCATAAGCTCCGGCTTTGTCAAGCACATTGTAATTGTCGATATAATAATTTATTTCTTTTTCGGTAAGCTCCTTGAATGTAACGGCGGTGGATTCGTATGCCGCTACGGTGTGAGCATCGTTTGTATCTACAACGCTTATGCCGGTATATACATAATGCGTTTTACCGGAAAGCTTTTTGAGCATATCATATGCATCCTGTCTGTCCTTGGGTTTGCCAAGAATTTCACCATCAAGAACCACAACGGTATCTGCACCTATTACAAACTTGTTCTTAGGACAATGCTTTGCTACTCCCATAGCTTTAAGAAGTGCAAGCTCTCTTACATACAAAGCAGGTTCATAGTCCCTCGAAACAACACTTTCGTCAACATCGCTGACGAGTATCTGAAATTTTACACCAACATTTTCCAAAATCTCCTTACGCCTCGGAGATTGGGAAGCAAGAATTATCCCTCTCATCAATACGCACCTGTGGAGCCGAATCCTCCACTGCCTCTCTGTGTTTTGTCAAGTTCATCAGTAACTGTAAAGTTGGCATGAGCTACAGGCATTATAACCATCTGAGCTATTCTCTCTCCGCGAGTGAGTGTGTACTCTTCGCTGCTTAAGTTTATAAGACCTACTTTGATTTCGCCTGTGTAATCACTGTCTACCACTCCGACACAATTAGAAAGAGTTATACCCTTTTTGGTAGCAAGTCCGCTTCTTGCAAATATAAAAGCACCGTATTGTCTGTCGGGAAGACCTATTGCAATGCCTGTAGGAACGAGTACCCTCTGAAGCGGTTTTAATACTATATCTTCCTCTATGCACGCGGTAAGATCCATGCCTGCAGAACCTTCTGTTGCATAAAAAGGTAATTTCTTTTCTGTATTATTCTCCAAAAATTTGATTTTTACTTCTACATCGCACATAAATACTTTTTCCTTTCTAAACACCACGGAAATAATGCCCGCGGGTAAAGTCGAAATTTGGTTTTTCTTTGTTTTTGTACATACGGTATATAGCAGATATTTCCTCGGCAGTTTCGATAGTGAATATAAATCTTGCTATATCTGCATTTGCGCCGTCGAGTTTGTCTGCCATGTATATGGGAAGGCTGTTGTATATTGTATTTGTGCATGCTCCCTTGTTGGCAACAACGGGGAAGCAAATTCCCTTTCTGTCTTTTAAGAGATAGTAATCATCTTTGCATCCGCAAATATCCATCGCCGATTTTACCACGCAGTTTTGCACAGTCATAAGAGGTAGTCTGCCGTATACTACAGCTTCCTTTTCGGCCGAAGTACAAACAGACGAAAAATCCTTTAGCGTAACCTCGGGCGATATGCATATAGTATGCACACCAAGGCTTTTAACAAACTCTGCACTGTAGGTATTGAATACATTTATGTTGTAATTTGCGCTTACCTTTCTTTCGCTTGCAAGGCTAAGATGCGCAAAATTCGACGCATATACTTCGCCCGGAATTATGCCAAGATCCAAAGCGTGTATATCCCTGTCTATAGAAGGAAGCACAACTGCAAAATCGCACTCACAACTGTCTATACAGTCTTTGTTTTGTTTGTACAGAGCATACGGAACAAGGATTTTATCAAAACCCGCCTTAACCGAAGCGTTAAACTGTTCCATTGTTCTGACCTCCGCATTAAAACGAAGAGGTTTATACGAAAAATCTGATTTTTTCTTTAATGCAAACGGGATATCGGCTCTCTCCCTCTTTGAAGCAGAAAGCTTGTCCTCCAATGCAGAGAGAGCATCTCTGCGGATGTTATTTATTTCCTTTATGGGTAGGCTAACATCGGGGGCAATATCGGTTACTGCATCGGAGAGTGCAAACGGTGTAGAACCGCTTTTGGCAATCTGCGATACAACTCTTTCTTCCGTAAGCGGAGCGTTTAGTGCAGGTTCTGCATTTACACTGCCCTCAATGATAACACTCTTGCCTTTAGCACTTACGGTAAGCACCATAGGAGAGCCAAGCTTTACCGAAACATGTGCATCAAACGGTATGGGGTCGTGAGGTTTATTCTTAAGTTCGCCTGCAAGTTTTTTTACATCTGCAGATATATTCTGATAGACATCATCATTGTTTTTCTCGTAATTGAGCATGTGTCTGCCGGTGGAAGCGTCTGTATAGCCCTTGGTAAAACCGCTTCTGCTAAATATTGCTTCAAGTGCGAAATAATCCGACTTCTGAACCTTACCGCCATCACGGTATTTATTGTATATGGAGGTTACCACGGACACATACTCACTGCTTTTCATTCTGCCCTCAATTTTGAGCGAGGTGACATTGCAATCTGCAAGAGCCTCCATTTCGTCTATAAGGCACAAATCCTTTAAGCTGAGAAGATACTTTTCTTTGGCTGAAACAGCTTTGCCATCTGCGGACAAAAGTGTGTACGGGAGTCTGCAGGGCTGTGCACAATCGCCACGGTTACCGCTTCTGCCACCTATAAAGCTACTCATAAGGCACTGTCCGCTGTAGCTCATACACAAAGCCCCATGCACAAACACCTCAAGCTCTATATCCACATTTTCGGAAATGTTTTTGATTTCGCCAAATGTAAGCTCACGAGAAAGCACAACTCTCTTGAAACCAAGCTCTTTTGCAAGGCGCGCACCTGCTATGTTGTGTATGGTCATCTGGGTGCTGGCATGAACCTCAAAATCGGGGAAGCACTCTTTAACAAGCGAAAGAACACCAAGATCCTGAATTATGAGTGCATCAACATTTGCGGTATACAGAAAGTCGATGAATTTGTAGAGCGACTCAAACTCGCTATCGTATATAAGTGTATTTACTGTTACATACACTTTGGCATCGTGAAGATGAGCATACTTAACTGCCGCTTCTATATCCTCTTTTGAAAAGTTTACTGCGTTTTTGCGGGCGCTGAAATCCTGACCGCCGATATAGACCGCATCTGCCCCGTTGTTTATTGCACAAATAAGAGTTTCCAAGCTCCCTGCAGGCGCGAGAATCTCGAATCGGCTCATAGGATTCACCCCTTTTCTTTACCTGTTTTGTCAATAAAAAACAATTACTCTATTTTATCATTTATCATTATACTACAAAAAAATGGAATTGAACAGTATTTTCTTAAAAATTTTACAAAAAATTTTTAATCAGCACATTTTAAATGCAAACAAAAAAATCTGCAAAAAATTGCAGATTTCTGTGCTGTTTTGTATTTGGTTTTTATGCCGTTTTTTGCTTGGCTGCCTTAATGTTTCGGAAGTTGTAAAGGAAGAACGACAAAACGAGCATTGCCGTACATACGGCTATAGATATATTTGAAACAACAGGAGGTATATCAAACCATATAACATGCAAAAGCATCATAGCATACATAAGAATGGTACACACCTTGCCGTGCCAATCTGCACCGTCTACAACGCCTGTCTTTTTGATAGCAATCATGGCTGTAATGGCAGATATAATTTCCTTTGCCATAAGAAGCAGACACGGAATAATCATCATATGAAACCTTGTAAGAAGGCATATGAGCATAATAAACTGCGTCAACTTGTCTGCCACAGGGTCTATTGCCTTGCCGAAGTTGCTTATCATATTAAAGCGTCTTGCAATGAAGCCGTCTACGAGGTCTGTAAGCGCAGACGCCATAAGCAAAACAAATGTCCATACCCATGAATCCTCAAAGCAATACAGCCACACAATAACGGGGATAAGTGCAATCCTTGTCATTGACAAAATATTTGGAATTGTAAAAATTTTGTCCTTATAATCCCGCATTAAAAGATACATCTCCTACCTAAATTTACATATAAAATTATTGTAACACATGTTTTTGGCATTTTCAATCAAAAAATGAAAAAAAGATTGAAAAATCTTGCATTTTCCATTATAATATACAATCAAATAACAAAAGACGAAAAAATGTGGTGTCGATATGATAATTTTTAAAAATCAAAACTACATAATTTGCAAAAAAGTCATTGGCGTGTCGTCACAAAAAACCGATGGCAATAACGATATGCCCTCACTTTTGTCCGAAGTTGCAGGCATACCTGCAAACAGCATCTACACCATTCACCGCCTCGATAATCTTGTGGGCGGCACTATGGTTTATGCAGTGGATAAAAATAGTGCTTCCAAGCTCTCGGCACTTGTGTCGGATAACAAAATGCAAAAGACTTACCTTGCCGTAATCCACGGCAAACCCGAAGAAAAAAGCGGGCTTATGGAGGACCTTCTTTTTAAAGATTCGTCCAAGAACAAAAGCTATGTGGTAAAGAGAATGCGCAAAGGCGTAAAACGCGCCCTGCTTGAATACGAACTGATAGACACCGTAGAGTACAACAATGAGGAAATAAGCCTTGTAAAGATACTACTGCACACAGGCAGAACGCACCAGATACGAGTGCAGTTTTCGCACAGGAAGATGCCTCTTCTTGGTGATAGACGATACGGAAGCGGCAAAGACGATTGCCCTGTGGCTCTGTGGTCGCACAAGATAGAATTTACCTCACCTTTTGACGGCGAAGACAAAACTTATTCTTCCCTGCCCGATGGAGAAAAATTCCCTTGGCGTCTGTTTAATATGGAATAATTTTTTTAATTTTGGTATTTACAAAGCACCTGCTTTGGTGTATAATAGCATTTGTTGAGTTTCGGAATTTATTCCCGCTCTATTATATTCGGAGAAGTATCGAAGTGGTCATAACGGACATGACTCGAAATGTTTAAGAATGAGAAGATTTTAGAAACCCAAAAATCCAGTAACCATGCGGTTTTGCGGGTGATGGAATTTTTTCCCAAGTGCCAGTTCTCTCCTAAAATTCTCTCCAAAATCGTACTCCCAT
>JAZLCB010000181.1:0-1199 GCA_045614005.1 Clostridia bacterium | reverse complement strand
CTACGGACTTTTTGCAGTACCTATGACCGATATCCGCAGAGTTCATGCTTCCTCGGGTACAACAGGTAAGCAGATAGTAGTAGGCTATACCGACAACGACCTCGAAATGTGGGCAGACTGCTTTGCAAGAATGCTTACAGCTATAGGTGGCGATGCCAATTCCATAGTTCAGGATGCTTACGGTCTGGGACTCTTTACAGGCGGATTTGGTGCGCATGACGGCACTATGAGGATAGGTGCAACAGTTATTCCGATATCTTCGGGTAATACTCAAAGACAGATTCAGACAATGATAGACTTCGGTGCTACCATACTCTGCTGTACACCTTCCTATGCACTCTATCTTGGCGAAGCGATAGAGGAAATGGGCGTAAAGGATCAGCTCAAATTAAAGGCAGGTATCTTTGGTGCAGAACCATGGACCGAAGAAATGCGTGCACAGATAGAAGAAAAGCTTAATATCAAGGCTTACGATATCTACGGCCTTTCCGAAATCTTAGGACCCGGTGTATCATATGAATGTGAGTGCCAGTGCGGTATGCATGTATGCGAGGATAACTTTATACCCGAAATCATAGATCCCGATACAGGCGAAGTTCTTCCCGAGGGTAGTCAGGGTGAGCTTGTATTCACCACTATCACTAAGGAAGGTTTCCCCGTTATCCGTTACCGCACAAGAGATATATGCTCCCTTAACTATGAGTTATGCGAATGCGGAAGAACTCATGTCCGCATGAATAAGCCTCAGGGCAGATCGGACGATATGCTCATAATCCGCGGTGTTAATGTATTCCCCTCACAGATAGAGGAAGTTCTCCTTAAAGTTGGCGGAGATATAACTCCCAACTATCAGATTGTTGTAGACAGAGTTAACAACACCGATACTTTCCAGGTAAATGTGGAAATGAGTGAAAGCCTCTTTGCCGATGATGTAAAGGGTATAGAAGCGGTAGAAAGAAAGATTACCGATTCACTCCGCAGTATGCTCGGTATCGGACCTAAGGTTAAGCTTGTTAACCCCAAGAGCATCGAAAGAAGCGAAGGTAAGGCAAAGAGAATTATTGATAAGAGAAAACTCAAATAAGAGAGGAAGGTAAGATTATGTATATAAAACAACTTTCTATTTTTGTTGAAAACAAGGCAGGAAGACTCGAAGCTATAGTAGACGCACTTGCTAAAAACAGTATAAACATAAGAGC
>JAZLCB010000180.1:0-2131 GCA_045614005.1 Clostridia bacterium | reverse complement strand
TATGATATAATCAAAGATTTTTTTATATTTCATTTTTCAATATATCTCCCGTTTATAAAATTATATATGTGATACTCCCATTCATATTGCGAAAGCTCACGAAAAAATTTCTCTGTCTCAATGAGTGCATCTGCCTTTCCGTGAGTTATTGCACTCTTGAAAGCTCCGCCTGCGGATGATTTTCTTACACCTTTTATTGCGTCCGCCAACTCTCCTGCACTCTTTGTATCTATGCAAGTCTCAGCTTTGACAACATATTTTGTGACCTCTTGCAAAGCTCCCGAATAATCTCCTTGTATTCCCGTGATATAGAAAGTATATCCATCATAATCTCTTGAATAAGTTTCCGTATCTTTTTTTGAGAAATGCTTTTTCCATCTTGCCGACATCTCTTTTATTCTTTCCTCACTCACAGAGAAAAAATCGGGCATTTCCAAGAGCATATGTATATGGGGGTGAAATCCTTTGTCTCCTGCAACAATCTCTAAACTAGAATAATAATCTTGACAATTTAATGCACTCTTTACAAAAGACACCGCTCTCTCTTTAAGTGTCACAAGTCTCTCTCGGGAAATGTGCTCCGTGTTTGGTACTGCCAAAACTAGATGGCTTATTTTCCCGTCAATTTCTCTCATGGCATAATCCATGATATTATTATTCTTTATGTGTTTCCGCCATGCACACATAGGACATAGAGGGTCTTTACAAAAATTTGCTTTTGCTAGCTGTGCCGTGCCCTCGGGATTTTTATATTGCTTGAACATTAAAAAGTTTCCACACTCTTTTATGGCATTTGCCTTGTGTGGTTTCTGTTGCCTAAGATAATGCTTATATAGCATTTCTCTAAGCTCTTGCGTATTAAGCAAAAAATACTCTGCCTTTCCTAGTGTTTTATACATAGGTGCATTGACATCGTTTTCTATTTCTGCTATAATATCTTTGTTAGGTGGTATCACTCGTTTACAACTACCTTTCTAGACCCTTGCCTGAGGGTCTTTTTTTTATTTTTCATTTGATATAAAACGAAGAACAATTTCGCGAATATAACTTGAAATCGTGAAACCGCTTTCCGTGGCTAGCTTACGCACCGCCTCATACTCTCTCTCGGTGAGCCGTACACCGCATTGATGGTCTTTCCTCACCGTGTCTCTTGTGATTTTTTCTGTGTTTGACATATATTACCTCGCTTTCCTCTAGCTTACAGCCGACCTCTCTTACCCTTGCCGTACTGTCTAATGTGGGATATGCACTTTCATACACGATATATTTCCCCGACATATACCGAGCATGAAAAAAACTTACAACATCTATCTGCCCTGCCTTTCTAATTTTTGCAAGAATACAAATCGGCAAACCCGTAGATGATGTGTAGTTGTCAATTAAAAACCACTCGTATATAATCTGCTCCCCCTCTCCTATAGTATAACACTTTTGAAAACATTTTGCAATACTTAACCTAAAATTTTTACCACCGATTATAAAAAAATTAGAGTTGTTTCTATATTATTAAATAATAATAGAAGATTTAAGTTCATCATGCTCCATGCTTTCCCTGGTACTCTAATCCCGAAACGCGTCTATGTGCTCCGCACGGCTCGCACGGCGGACAGAGTTCCGCATACGAAAGTGTTACTATATGAATATCATAGCACATAAATGCTCCGCTCGCTGATTTTTTTAGGGTGCGAAATGAATTTTTGTGTCGCACTCGACAAAATTATACACATATCCACATAGTTATACATAATTTTGTGTCGAACTCAACACAAAATAAATAAAAAATCTTTTGAAAAATTTTATTAAAAATTCGAAATTTGTATCTAACTAAATTTTGTTAGCGATACATTTTCCCTCTATGAATTTTTAACAGCTGGCGAAAGGGAATTTTAATTTCATTTCGTCAGCTGGCGGTTGCCAAAAGGCAACGAGCCGAGCCGTGCATGGCGGATGGGTCGCCATGCGTGGCGGAATAAACTAGCTATACTATCTCGCCTATTTCGCAACAATATCTGTTTTGCGAAAATGCCCGTAGGGCAATTTAGCAAAACACATATTTTGCGAGATACGGACAGACTATCCTGGACCACAAAAATAAAGAGCCGTGCATGGCGGATGGGTCGCCATGCGTGGC
>JAZLCB010000179.1:0-2033 GCA_045614005.1 Clostridia bacterium | reverse complement strand
CGCTCTTTCCTTTTATGGTTCTTTCATCACTTTTTGTAAATTCATATACGAACGACAGTTTCAAATTTGCTTCTGTTGTAACAAAAAGACTTTTGGGAATACAAAAGGCTGCAAATGCCGCTTTTATGTGTGGGCTGATATGCGGATATCCCATAGGTGCAAAATGTACCTGCGAGCTGTACAAGGCAAAAAAAATATCTGCCTCGGAGGCAGAATCACTTATAGCATATTCAAATAACAGCGGTCCGCTTTTTGTTATAGGGGCAGTGGGTGCAGGAATTTTTGGCTCAGTTAAAACAGGAATCCTTCTTTATGGCGTGCAACTATTCTCGGCTCTTTGTGCGGCAAAAATATTAAAATCACATACTACATACTCTTTGTCACCCTATCACGAAAGCAGCAAAACAAAAATAAGCTTTACCCAAAGCGTGTGCACATCTGTAATAAATATAATAAATGTGTGTGGTTTTATTGTGTTCTTCTCGGTAATAAACGAATTGATACGCCCTTGTCTTACTCTGCTTCCTCCCTCTATGCAAGCTATAATTTTTTGTATTCTCGAAATAACAAATTCCATAGTTAATATAAGTTCTCTTGAATATTCATACGCAGTAAAACTCGCCTTTGTTTCCTTTGCTCTGGGTTGGTCCGGTCTTTCGGTACATATGCAGGTGAAAAGTCTTATAGAAGATACAGGCCTTAGTATGAAAAAATATTATATAACAAGATTTATGATGGGTGTCGCATCGTCAGTAGTTACATATACTGTACTCACGCGTTTTGACACTATATCTCTTTTTGTATGTACAAACAAGCTCGCAATCGGGCTGGTAACATTTGTACTATTCTTCTTACACACAACAAAAAAGAGGGAGAAAAAAACTCCCTCTTTTTTAATCTAAAATATATACATTTACACTTCTTCTGCCAAACTGCATACATTCATTGTAGCTTGAGAAGAAAAGGTCTACTTTGTTTCCTTTGATAGCACCGCCGGTATCTTCAGCTACACAATAACCATATACAAAGCTACCATCGGTAGACTCAATATACATTCTTGTGCCGAGCGGAATAACTCTGGGGTCAACAGCTACAGTACCATACTTTGCATGTGTACCCGAAGCGGTTATACCGTATCCGGGGTCGCCGGGCCATTTACCACAGCTCTGGAAAGAAAGGTCATATGCTGTTGCATTACATGTTATAACTTTGGAATAACTAAAGTCATCAGCCTTTTCAAGCATACGCACACCGCTTGCAGCACCTACAGCCTTAACTTCGGCTACAGGTTCTCTTGTGCGTTCTTCGGAAACAAGATTACGGGTTACCTCTACACCATCGTGAAGAACAACCTCATATGTTTGACAGTCGATACCGGTTATACCCTTTGTAAGTATCTTACTGTCAGAAATACTCAGTGATGTGTCGCGAACTGTCTTGGTATCAAACGGAACTTCAGTTTCTTCCTTAACAATTCTTCTAACGACTCTAACAATTTCTAATTCATTGTCGGTTTTAAGCTTGGTTTCGAGAGGAAGATTTATGATATCGTGATAGTTGACATCAATACCTTTCTCTTTTAAGAAGTCACCAACAGTATCTGCAGTGGTAAGATATTGAACTGTTTCGCCCGAAACAGTAACCGAAACCTTCTTAACTCTTTTGACAACAACAGGTTGTGAGGAATTAACATAACTATCAAGTTCAGGAGTAACCATATCATACTCGGAAACTTCTACACCGCTGTTTTCGAGCAGTTCCTCTACTGTTGTGCCTGTAGTTGCAAGACCAAAGGTGCTTTTGCCGTCTACAATCTCTACATCAAAATACTGCGGAGCTGCATAAGATACTGTAGCAGTAAATGTAAAGAGAAGTGTAAACACTGTGGCAACGCTCTTTTTGAATCTCATAACATTTTTAAACACATCATAAATATTTCTATCTTGGTGTCTCTTATGCTCAGATAAAGCGGATATTTTAGATTTTAAATTCGAACAATAATCTGAAAACATAATTTCCTCCTTAATAGATTT
>JAZLCB010000178.1:0-4675 GCA_045614005.1 Clostridia bacterium | reverse complement strand
CTATAGGTATGGGTATTCCCGGCACTATAGACAGCGAAAACGGCGTGGTACTTTACACAAACAATATAGATTTAAAAAACGCTCCGATAGTTGCGGAATTCAAGAAGTTTATAGATAAAGATGTCTATATAGACAACGATGCCAACTGTGCGGCTCTGGGCGAATTTTTTGCGCTCGGCGGAGGTAAAATAAAAGACTTTGTGGCAGTTACCCTCGGCACAGGTGTAGGCGGTGGCATCATCATAAACGGCAAACTCTTTTCAGGTCATGGCGGAGAGGGTGGCGAAATAGGCCACATGGTTATAGATATGAGTGGCGAAGAGTGTACCTGTGGCAGAAACGGCTGCTGGGAAGCATACGCTTCGGCTACTGCTCTTGTCCGTCAGGCAAAAGATGCCGCTATGGCAAACAAGGATTCCAAACTTTATAAGTACATGGAGCAAAATGACGGCAGATTAAACGGCGAGGTTATATGGAATGCTTCCAAGGAAGGCGATGCTGTAGCCAAAGCTGTTACCGATAAATACTGCGAGTATGTGGCACAGGGTGTTGTAAATATAGTTAATATATTCCGACCCGAGGTTGTTGCCATAGGCGGTGGTGTAAGTAAGGCAGGCGACGCACTCTTAAACCCCGTAAAGGAATATACACATAAGTATCACTACGGTGCAGGCTACTCTAAACCGAGTGAAATAGTAATAGCTAAGCTTGGTAACGATGCAGGCATAATAGGAGCCGCTTTTTTGGGAAAATAGGAGTTTAATATATGCAGACTTTAAACATATTAAAAGACTTTATACCAAAGGAAAATATATTACAAAACGAGCCCATGAGCTTACACACAAGCTTTCGTCTCGGAGGAGAGGCAAAGTATTTTGTACTTCCGTCTTCCCCTGATGAGGCTGTAGGTGTGGTAAATGCATTAAAACAGGCAGGGGAGGACTATGTTGTAATAGGCAACGGCTCCAATCTTCTTGTTTCGGATAAGGGTTTTGACGGTACGGTTGTATGCATAGGCAAAAACATGTCCGATATCACCGTGCAAGGAAATGAAATTCACGCCATGGCAGGAGCACTTCTCTCTACTATAGCATCTGTGGCACGTTCGCACAGCCTCGCAGGCTTTGAGTTTGCATCGGGTATTCCGGGTAGTCTCGGCGGTGCCGTGGTTATGAATGCAGGTGCATACGACGGCGAAATGAAAAATGTTGTAACAAGAACCACATATCTTTCGGGTGACGGCACGGTAAAAACCGCCGTTGGTAAGGAGCACGGCTTTGCATACCGCAAAAGCATATTTACTAAAGACGATGTTGTCTTAAGCTCTGTAATCACACTCGAAAAAGGCGATGCGGACAAAATATCCGACTACACCCGTGAGCTTAGTGCAAGACGAAGAGAAAAACAGCCCCTCGAGTATCCGAGTGCAGGCAGTACCTTCAAAAGACCCGAAGGGTATTTTGCGGCAAAGCTTATAGATGATGCTTCGCTTCGCGGTTATACCGTAGGCGGTGCAATGGTATCGGAAAAGCATGCAGGCTTTGTTATAAATTACGATAACGCCAAAAGCTCGGATGTATATCAGTTGATAAAAGATGTACAAAAGATAGTGTACGATAAGTTCGGAGTAAATCTCGAACCCGAAATTAAGTTTATAGGAGAATTCTGAAATGTCATTTTCTCAGGATACAAAAAATGAGCTTGTAAAGATAAAAAATGTTTCCACATCGGCAGCGTTGTGCGAGCTTATGGGTTGTGTCGCTTTTGGTGGCAGACTCCGTAGAGAAAAGGGCGTACTTAGCCTTACTACGGTTACAGAAAACCCCAAAACCGCACGAAGAATATATCAGCTTATCAAGGACACCGTGGACATAACCGCAAAGGTAAAGATATCCAAAACCTCAAACGGCAAGGCTTTTTATACCGTAGCTATAGAAAACGACGAGGCAATAAGCCTTATGATAGCTCTGGATTTTATCAAAAAGCCGTCCGATGTCAACTATCTCAGCTCGTTTAGAATAAATACAGAATACATAGACAAAAGCGCAAGACAAAAGGCATTTTTAAGAGGTGTATTTCTCACATCGGGCACAGTAATGAGCCCCGAAAAGAAGTATCACATGGAGTTTGCCACACCAAGCTACGGACTTCATAACGACCTTTATGTTGTAATGAAGGATATGGGACTTAGTCCGAGGGTTGTTGTCCGTTCTTCAAACATGGTTATATACTTCAAAAACAGCGAGGAAATAGCCGACATTCTTACCCTCATGGGTGCATACAAGGTGCTTATGGACTTCCACAACACCAAGATTTTAAAAGAGATAAGAAACAATGTTAACCGCACCATGAACTGCGAGGCGGCAAATCTGCAAAAGATGGTAGATGCCTCCATGGAACAGGTAAATGCAATAAATAAAATCATAGAAACGGGTAAATTCGAGACCCTGCCCGATAACCTTAAGGAAATAGCTCGTCTTCGACTTGAATACAGAGAACATTCCTTAAAGGAGCTTGGCGAAATGCTCGACCCTCCGCTTGGCAAATCGGGGGTTAACCACAGACTACGAAAGCTTCAGGAGATAGCGGAAAAGTGTTAAAAAAGCCCTTTACCCATCTACATGTGCATACTCAGTACAGTCTGCTCGACGGCACTTCCCGCATAGAGGAAATTACGGCGAGAGCGTCCGAACTTGGCTTTACATCTCTTGCAATCACCGACCACGGTGTTATGTACGGCGCAGTAGAGTTCTACGAGGAGTGTGTAAAGCACGGTATCAAGCCTATAATAGGGTGTGAGGTATATACCGCACCCGGCAGCAGACTTTCCAAGGTGCATGGAGTCGATTCCGACTACGGACACCTTGTTTTGCTATGCAAAAATGAAGAGGGTTACCGCAATCTTATGTCACTTGTATCTATTGCATACGAGGAGGGGTATTACTACAAACCCCGAGTGGATAAAGAACTTTTAAGGCAGTATTCGGAAGGTCTTATAGCACTTTCGGCTTGCCTCAAAGGCGAGGTGAGTACCGCCCTTTATTCGGGCAACTATGACCTTGCCAAAAAAAGAGCCTTAGAGCTTAGAGATATCTTCGGCGAGGGTAACTTCTATCTGGAAGTGCAAAACCACGGTATGCCGGAGGAAAAGACAGTACGGGATAATGCCCTTGTGCTCTCCCGCGATACGGGAATAGAGCTTGTTGCCACAAATGATGTTCATTATCTTAGCAGGGAGGATAGCCTCCTGCAGGATGTTCTTACCTGCATACAAACAGGCAAAAAGCTTCACGATGCCGACAGACTAAAATTCTTTGGCGAAGAATTCTACCTAAAGAGTGCCGACGAGATGTACGAAGCATTTTCCGATATGCCCGAGGCTGTCGAAAATACAAGTAGGATTGCCGATATGTGCAATCTTAAACTTGATTTTAACAGTATACATCTTCCCAAAATAGAATTAAACACGGCATTAAGCCATGAGCAGTATTTAAGGGAGCTTTGTATAGAGGGAGCACACCGCAAGTACAAAGAGGTAACACAGGATATATTAAATCGTATAGATTACGAGCTCGATACAATAAATTCCATGGGCTATACAGACTATTTTCTTATAGTATGGGATTTTATAAAGTTTGCAAAGGATAGCTCCATACCTGTAGGTCCGGGTAGAGGAAGCGCCGCAGGAAGTATAGTTGCATATACCCTCAATATAACAGAGGTAGACCCTATAAAGTATGGACTTCTGTTTGAAAGATTCTTAAATCCCGAGCGTGTTAGTATGCCCGATATAGATATAGACATATGCAACGAAAGACGCGACGAGGTAAAGGACTATGTTACCGAGAAATACGGCAAAAACCGCGTTGCAGGCATAATAACCTTTGGCACTATGGCAGCTCGTGCCGCAGTACGCGATGTGGGCAGAGTGCTCGGTATAGAGCCTGTAACCGTGGACAAGGTTGCCAAGTCCATACCCGAAAGACTGCACATAAAGATATCGGATGCTCTTTCGGCAGAGCCTGCCTTAAAGAAGCTGTACGATACCGATGTCAATGTAAAAAAGCTTATAGATATAGCTATGAAAACAGAGGGACTCGTGCGCCATGCCTCCACTCATGCCGCAGGTGTTGTAATAGCCGATGATGCTCTTACAAGCTATGTACCTGTGCAAACGAGTGATAAGGGACTTATAACTCAGTATCCCATGGGAGCACTCGAGAGGATAGGACTTCTCAAGATGGACTTTTTGGGACTTAGAAACCTCACTATCATAGACAACACAGTAAAACTCATAGAAAAAACAAAAGACATTCATATAGATATGGATAGCCTTGACTATAACGATAAGGCTACATTCAGGCTCATACAAAAGGGCGATACCGATGGTGTATTTCAGCTCGAAAATCCGGGTCTAAAGGCGTTTATGCGTAAGTTTAAGCCAAGTAAGCTCGAGGATATAATCGCTACCACGAGTATATACCGTCCCGGCCCTATGGAGCAGATTCCCACATTCTTAAAAAATGTATATAACCCGGGAAATATTAGGTATATACATCCTCTGCTTGAACCCATATTAAAGGACACCTACGGCACTATAATATATCAGGAGCAGGTTATGCAGATAGTGCGTACCCTTGCAGGCTATTCCATAAGTCGGATCGTAGCCATGTCG
>JAZLCB010000177.1:0-1604 GCA_045614005.1 Clostridia bacterium | reverse complement strand
CATCGTTTGTAAGGAAGATAAGTCCCTCGGTGTTGTAGTCGAGTCTGCCTACGGGATATATCCTCTCGGGGATATCGGACACATATTCCATTATGGTTTGTCTGCCTCTGTCGTCGGTTACTGTGGTAACACAGCCTACGGGCTTATTTAGCATTATATATATCTTTTGTTTTTCCTCTTTTATCTTTTTGCCGTCTACGGTAACAACATCGCCCTCCGACACCTTTGTGCCGAGCTCTGTTACAACCTTACCGTTTACAGACACCCTGCCCGAAAGGATTATTTCCTCCGAGGCGCGCCTTGATGCTACAGAGCATAAGGCAAGATATTTCTGGAGTCTCATTTCTTCCATATGTTTCACTTCCAATTAGTCAAAAATTCCTACTTTAATTATACTTTATATCCGTTCATATTTCAACATAAAATTCTTTTACTCTTGAAATAAGTTCAATAAAATGTTATTATTTATATTGAATTTATAATACAGGAGATTATCACCATGAGAATGAGAAGAAAAAAACATCGCGAGGAGCGTCTTGAAGCTTGCTCACATCTTATAATATCCAATATCGAAGATTACAAAGATGACATAAAAGCCGTATTCGGAGATGACAAACCGCTACGAATAGAAATCGGTTGCGGTAAAGGCAAGTTTATACTGGAAACCGCAACAAACAACCCCGATATAAACTTTATTGCCGTAGAAAAATGCTCCGATGTGCTTGTCCTTGCTGCCGAAAAAATTAAAGAGGCAGGGCTTACAAATGTAAAATTTATTCAGGGTGATGTAATGCAGCTTGCCTGCCTTGAAACCAAAACAAAGTGCGAGGTAATATACATAAACTTCTGCGATCCGTGGATGAGAAGCGGATATGCAAAAAGACGACTTACCCATGCCAACTTCCTTACCATGTACGAAAAATGGCTTGAAAAAGGCGGAAGCATACACTTTAAGACAGACAACACAAAACTTTTTGAATTTTCGCTCAATTCGTTTTCAGATTACGGTTTAAAGCTAAAAAACATAACCCTCGACCTGCATAGCAGCAAATTCGAGGGAAATGTAATGACCCAGTACGAACCAAACTTTACAAACTTAGGTCAGCCCATATATCGTTGTGAGGCGAGCTTTAACAATCAACACTAAAGGCGGTTTTAAAATATAAATTTTGCCTCATTCGTTGTTAAAATACTCGGAAATATTACCATATTTCCTGCGTTTTTGCCTCGCCTGAAACAAAATTTATTATTTTAAAACTCAAAATGACCTCAAACGGATGAATTTTTGTGTAGATTTCGGTGCGGAGGACGCAGGAAGGCTGACGCCTTTCAAGGACGACAAACCTAAAGATACCGAGAATTCACCGTTTGAGGCGTCTTCAGTGTTGGTTGTTAAGGCTAACGATTAACCGTTCACCAAATCCAAAACATCATCATACGACATTCTCATAATTCCCCAACATTCATCTGCCGCACCATAGGAAAGAACGAGTTCGTCACCGACTTTGAGCATACCGTCAACAAACACACAGGGAATGGTGAATGTGGCAGGCATTTCCCAGTCTTCCGAAACTCTTATCATAGGCTCACCCGAACGGAATGCG
>JAZLCB010000176.1:0-3237 GCA_045614005.1 Clostridia bacterium | reverse complement strand
AACGTTTTCCGTCCTTACCAAGCTTTTCAAAATATTCCTGGAAGGTAAGGTAAACGTCCTTGAATTCTGCACCTGTTGCGATAAGCTTACATACTGATTCTACAACTGCAAGGTAAGCACCGTGGAAGGGACTCTTTTCTGTAATGAAGGGGTTGTAACCCCAGCTCATTACGGAGCAATCTTCTGTGGTCTTGTTTTCGGAAGAAATCTTGTTTACCATAGCCTGGATAGGTGTCTTCTGATACTTACCGCCAAAAGGCATAAGAACAGTACCCTTGCCTATAGTGGAGTCGAAGCGTTCGCTAAGACCTCTCTTGGAGCATACATTAAGGTCGCCTGCAAGAGCTTTGATGTTGTCTGCAAAATTGCCCTTTACTTCCTTGGCAAAATCCTGTGCCTTGGTTACTTCTACATCTATATGCTTTTGTGCACCATTGGAATTTAAGAATTCTCTGGAAAGGTTTACTATCTTCTTGCCGTTCCAGTTCATTACAAAGTAAGGTGTTTCCTGTACTACAGCCACCTTGGTAGCCTCTAAGTTTTCGCTCTTTGCAAGCTCTATGAACTTGTCAGCATCCTTAGCTTCTACAACAACAGCCATTCTTTCCTGAGATTCAGAAATAGCGAGTTCTGTGCCGTCGAGACCTTCGTACTTTTTGGGTACTGCGTTAAGGTCTACCACAAGACCATCTGCAAGCTCACCTATAGCAACGGATACACCGCCTGCACCGAAGTCGTTACAACGCTTTATAAGCTTGGAAGCTACGGGATTTCTGAAAAGTCTCTGGAGCTTTCTTTCTTCGGGAGCATTACCCTTCTGAACTTCTGCACCACAGCTTTCCAAGGATTCTAATGTATGAGATTTGGAAGAACCTGTAGCACCGCCACAGCCGTCACGGCCTGTTCTGCCACCTAAAAGAATTATGATATCCCCTGCTTCGGGTCTTTCACGGCGAACATTTTCTGCGGGAGCTGCAGCTATAACTGCACCTATTTCCATTCTCTTTGCTACATAACCATCGTGATATATTTCGTCTACCATGCCTGTAGCAAGACCTATCTGGTTACCATAGGAAGAATAACCGTTTGCTGCAGTTGTAACAATCTTACGCTGAGGGAGCTTACCTTCCATAGTTTCGGATACGGGCTTTGTGGGGTCTGCAGCACCTGTAACACGCATAGCGGCATATACATAGGAACGGCCCGAAAGCGGGTCACGGATTGCACCGCCTATGCAGGTAGCAGCACCACCAAAAGGCTCGATTTCTGTAGGATGGTTGTGTGTTTCGTTCTTAAAGAGAAGAAGCCACTTTTCGGGTTTGCCGTCCATCTCTACATCAATCTTAACAGTACATGCATTTATCTCTTCGGATTCATCGAGTTTGTCGAGCTTGCCGTTGGCACGAAGGTGCTTAACTGCAAGAGTAGCCATATCCATAAGGTTTATGGGCTTGGTTCTCTTTAAAGTATCTCTTACGGCAATGTACTCATCGTATGCAGCCTGTACATTTTCGTCATCTATCTTAACAGAATCAATAGTTGTCAAGAATGTGGTATGACGGCAATGGTCGGACCAGTATGTATCTATCATCTTTATTTCTGTAATGGTGGGATCACGCTTTTCAGAAATAAAATACTGTTGGCAGAACATGAGGTCATCTATATCCATAGCAAGACCCTGCTCATCTAAAAATTCCTTTAATTCTTCTTTGTTTAAGTTAATAAATCCGTCGAGAGTCTTAACTTCGGAAGGAACTTCGTACTTCATTACAAGTGTTTCGTACTCGCCGAGTACAGCCTCTCTTGACTCTACGGGGTTTATTACATACTTTTTGATTTCTTCTATCTCGTTTTCGGAAAGGCTTCCCTTAAGAACATACACCTTTGCAGTCTTAACAAGAGGTCTTTCGCCCTGAGATATGAGCTGTATACACTCCGAAGCGGAGTTTGCTCTCTGGTCAAACTGACCGGGAAGGAACTCAACAGCAAATACGATTTCGCCATCTTTTGTAGCTAAATTGTCATACACATCATCGAGCTGAGGCTCGGAAAAAACTGTGTTTTTGCAATAATCAAAAAGGTCTTTTGTTATATTTTCTACATCATAGCGGTTTATGATTCTTACATCTTCTATACCGCTTATGCCGAGAAACTTCTTGATATCGCCCATTAATGAACCGGCTTCATGAGCGAGAGCTTTTTTCTTTTCGACATATACTCTGTAAACCATTATTTTATACCCTCCAATGCTCTTTTGCCTATGTCACTGCGGTAATAGGCATTTGCAAACTTTACTGTTTTAACAGTTTCGTATGCTTTGTCTATTGCCTCTTTTAATGTGGGGGCTGTTTCAGTAACACCGAGGACTCTTCCGCCTGCGTTTACAAGCTTACCGTCTGCGATTTTAGCACCTGCCACATATATATTCTTATCCTTAGGCATTGTTATTTCATAGCCACCCTCGTACTTGCCGGGATAACCGTCGGAAGCCATAACAACACAGCATGCACTTTCATCCTTGAATACTACATCCATTTCCGAAAGCTTGCCGTCTGCAACTGCCATCATTATATCCAGAAGGTCGGTATCCAAAAGAGGAAGAACAACCTGTGTTTCGGGATCACCGAAACGGCAGTTGTATTCTATTACCTTAGGACCCTTGGGAGTAAGCATAAGACCGAAATAGAGGCAACCTTCAAAGGTTCTGCCCTCACTATTCATAGCTTCCATAGTGGGAAGGAATATCTTATCCATACACTCTTTGGCAACTTCTTCGGTATAATAAGGGTTGGGAGCAATTGTTCCCATACCACCTGTATTTAAGCCTTCGTCATTGTCCTTGGCTCTCTTATGGTCCATGGAAGATACCATGGGAATCATAGTCTTGCCATCGGTAAAGCTAAGTACAGATACCTCGGGACCTGTTAAGAATTCTTCGATTACTACATTGCTTCCGCTTTCGCCAAACACCTTGTCGAGCATCATGGATTTAACTGCATCCTTTGCTTCTTCGCGGGTGGTTGCAATTATAACACCCTTACCGAGTGCAAGTCCGTCTGCTTTAACAACAACAGGAATGGAAGCTGTATCAAGATATTTGAGTGCTTCGTCCATATCGGAGAACACTTCGTATTCCGCTGTGGGAATACCGTACTTTTTCATAAGGTTTTTGGAAAACACCTTGCTTCCCTCTATGATAGCCGCATTTGCCTTAGGACCAAAGCACTTGATACCTAC
>JAZLCB010000175.1:0-4767 GCA_045614005.1 Clostridia bacterium | reverse complement strand
TTTAAGCCGTTTCGGTGTAAATCCCGAGTATCAGAACCTCGGTATTGGTAAAGCACTTATGAACCTTGTTGATATCAATATGAAGGTTATGGGCGTAAAACAGCTTCAGCTCCATACCGCAGCCAAGATAAAATCACTTGTGTGTTTCTATTACGGCAGAGGCTTCTATATAGACTCTACCACCAAAGAAAGAGATTATATAAGAGCTCTTCTTTGTAAAGATTATGAATAATAAAAAAGGAAGCAGCGTGTGCGGCGGCCCTTTTTTAAATGTCATATTATTCTTCCATGCCCATGAACTTAAATCCGAGTTCTGTTACTATAGCTTCGATTTCTGCAGGGTCTGCAAGCTCGCTACCTGTTATTGTAGCGGTTTTTTCTTCAAGATTTATTTCCACACTTCCGAATTTACTGAGAGCTTCTGTAACTCTTCCTGCACACTTCTGGCACATCATACCGTCTATTTTAGCGGTCTGTATTATTTTGAGTTCTCCCTGGGGTTCGCTATTTTTCTGTTCTTCAGCCTGTTTTTTTGATTTGTTCCAGAAATACGCTGTTACTGCAATGAGTACAATAAGTACAATGATTTCAATAGTTCTTCCTGTCATAATATTTCCTCCGTTATCTTGTATATAGTTTGTATAATTCGGCATATCTTCCGCCGGATTGTATAAGTTCTTCGTGAGTTCCCGATTCCTCAATGCCGTCATCCGTAAGCACTATTATACGGTCGGCATTTTTTATTGTTGTAAGTCTGTGAGCGATGGTTAATGTGGTGCGGTTTTTGCTAAGCTCTTCAATCGACTTCTGTACTATGAGCTCGCTCTCGTTATCGAGTGCACTTGTTGCCTCGTCAAGTATCAGTATAGGTGGATTCTTAACAAACACTCTCGCTATGGAAAGCCTCTGTTTTTGTCCGCCCGAAAGCTTGACACCGCGCTCGCCGATGTAGGTGTCGTAGCCCTTTGGAAGCGACATAATAAAGTCGTGCGCACCTGCCTTTTTGGCTGCATCTATTATTTGCTCTTCCGTTGCGTTTTTGTCCGCATAGGCTATGTTATCTCTTACCGTTCCCGAGAACATGTACACATCCTGCTGCACTATGCCTATATTATCTCGCAGGGATTTAAGCGTTACATCTTTGATATTAACACCATCTATGAATATATCGCCCGAATTTATGTCGTAGAATCTCGGTATGAGATTGCATAGCGTAGTTTTACCGCTTCCCGATGGTCCTACAATAGCCACATTTTCACCCTTGGTTACATCAATGTCAACTTCGGTAAGTACATTATCGAGCTTGTCATCGTACTTGAATGTAACATTCTTAAAGCTTATATTTCCCGATACATCGCCAATATCCTTGGCATCCTCGCTATCGGTAATATCAATTTGCTGAGTCATAATGTGATTAAAACGGTCAATTCCTGTCATACCTTTCTGGAATTGCTCGGTAAATTCAACGATTTTTCTTATGGAAGTAATAAGTGTTTGTATATAGAGCAGGTACGCTATAAGGTCGGCAGGTGTAATGTGCTTGTTAATCATAAATATTGAGCCTGCCACAATTACCATTACATACATAAGTCCGTCAAAGAATCTGGTGCACGACTGAAAACGCGCCATGTATTTGTAGGCTTCTTTTTTTCTTTCGTAGAACGTGATGTTGCCTTTTTCGAATTTTTCCTCTTCAAATTCTTCGTTGGCAAAACTCTTTACCACACGAATACCAAGCAGGGTATCTTCAAGTGATGAGTTGAGCTCGCCAATCTGCTCACGCTGTTTTGCAAATGCGTTTTTCATTTTCTTGCGGAAAAGACGCACGGCAACGAGCATTATAGGAAGTATAACAAAGAGTATAAGAGTAAGATAAAGATTAATACCGCTAAGTATTATAAAAGAGCCTGTAATCTTAATTGCCGCAATAAATACTTCCTCGGGGAAGTGATGCGCAAATTCAGTTATATCAAAAAGGTCTGTTGTTACCCTCGACATAATCTGACCGATTTTTGTGTTGTCAAAGTAGTTGAACGAAAGCTTTGTAAGGTGAGAGAACAAGTCCCGGCGCATATCGGTTTCTATCTTGGTGCCTGTTATGTGTCCTACATATGACATAAAGTAGTTTGCCATGGTGTCCATAAGCTTTAAGAAAAGATACAACCCGCCCAGACGAAGTACAAGGTTTAGTGTAAGAAGCGCAGGTGTATTTATGGCGGTATCCGTTATATGCCTTATTATAAGAGGCAGTATAAGCTCGCATACCGTAGAAAACATAGCACACAAAAGGTCAATAATTATAAGAAGTATG
This sequence comes from Clostridia bacterium, assembly GCA_045614005.1. Taxonomy (GTDB): domain Bacteria; phylum Bacillota; class Clostridia; order UMGS1810; family UMGS1810; genus RGIG8748. The sequence continues at coordinate 2,456 of JAZLCB010000175.1, read as the reverse complement.
TATGGTTTATAGTATGGTAGGAAAGTTTTAAGCGAAGAAATCTTTTTATTCATTACGTTTTCCGCCTTTTGCAATAAGTTCATATATCTTTTGGGAAGCGATTGCAAATAAGATTCCAAAGAATGCCCCGAAAATTACATCGGTGGGGAAGTGCATGCAAAGATATATTCTTGAAAGCCCCATAAATACCGCCAGAGCATACAGGGGGATTCTGTATTTTTTGTATATCTTGGCTGTACTGTGACAAAATGCAAATGCCGCCATTGTGTGTCCCGATGGGAATGAAGCATCTTTGAGAAGCGGAATTATAACCTTTAGACTTGTGTCAAATTCGTATGGTCTCATTCTGCCTATTAACGGCTTTAATGTCATGTTGCCGATTGTAAGGCAGAATATAAGCGATATGGCAGATATTATGCCGGCTTTGCGCGTTTTTTTGAATATGCAAAGTATAAGAGCGCACACAATCCAGATTGCGCCTTTGTTTCCTATGTAAGAAACAAATTTAAATATTGCATCAAGAAAATCGCATGAAAAAGTTTCCTGTACAAATTTAAGTATTTGTATTTCAACAGAATTCATAAAAATCACCCGAATAAATTATATAACATCTTCATCAATCAAGTCAAGAAAAAGGGGATAAAACAAAAACAAGGAACCTGAAAACAGATTCCTTGTTTGTATTTTAATAATTAGTTTGTGTAGTTATCGAAATATCCCTGAATGTATACAACAGGAGTTCCCTTGTCGCCCGAACCGCTTGTAAGGTCACAGAGTGAACCGATGAGGTCGGTGCGCTGTCTGGGTGTAGTACCCTGAGAAGCCATGTTTCCAACGAGGTTGTTGTCCTTGGACTTAATGCTTTCGGATATAGCAGCTTTGAGTGCTTCGCCGGAAAGGTCCTTAAAGTAGTTGTCTGCAAGATACTTAAGCTTTAATTCGTTTGGAGTACCTATAAGACCGTCGGTAAAAGCAGGGGATACAACGGGGTCAGCAAGCTCCCAGATTTTGCCCTGAGGATCTTTAAATGCGCCATCGCCGTATACCATAACTCCTACATGCTTGCCTGTAGCTTCAAGAATGGTTTTCTGTATGTCAAGAACGAGGTCCTTACATTCTCTGGGGAAGAGTTTGATGGTTTCTTCGGTAGATTTGTTAGAACCGAGGAGACCGTACTTTTCGTTGCAACCGCTTCCGTCTACAGGAGCAGTCATTATATCGTCAAGACCGCATACAACCTTAGCACCGCCTGCAAGGAGTATTCTCTTGGTGCGTGCTCTTGTGTGTATGTCGCAGTTTAATACGCAGTCTGTGTAGTCAAGGATTGCTTTGGGCTGATTTGCAAATATAATCTCTGCTTCTGCACCTTCTTCTGCAATGATGTTGCCGTAGTATTCTACATAGTCAACACCTGTAAACTCGTGCTTGTTTTCACCAAAAAGTTCACGATATTTCTTAAGGTCGAGTACATCGGAGTAGGGGTTAACACCTGCAGCGTCTATTTTGTCAAGGCTTACAAGCTCGTTGCCCACTTCGTCAGAGGGGTAGCTGAGCATAAGAACTACTTTTTTGCAACCTCTTGCGATACCGCGCAGACATATAGCAAATCTGTTTCTGGAAAGAATGGGGAATATAACACCCACAGTTTCACCGCCGAGTTTTGCTTTAACATCAGATGCAATATTGTCTACAGAAGCGTAGTTACCCTGTGCACGAGCTACTATAGATTCAGTAATAGATATGATATCGCGGTCGCGTACTTCGAATCCGTCAGCCGATTTAGCAGCTTCAAGAACGCTGTCCGATACGATTTTTACGAGGTCGTCTCCCTCGCGGATTATGGGACAACGGATACCGCGCGATACTGTTCCGATTCTTCTTTCATTGGTCATAGTATTCCACTCACTAACTTATTAGAATTTTCCCTAAAGCTGGGAATTTTTTTCCACAAAACATTTTATCACTTTTTTTTTATTATTTCAATAGAAAAATAAATATATTTTGCCAATATATAAAAAAATTATAAAAATTTGTAAAAATCCGTGGCAAAAAAAGTATATTTTTTAAGAAGTTATTCAAAATATTTTCGGGGGTTTTATTATGAAAAAAGGTTTTGAATATGTTCTTATAGCTTTTGGGGCTTTTTTTATAGCTTTTGGAGTAAATGTTTTTCTTGTTCCGTGCAAAATAACCACAGGCGGAGTCAGCGGTATAGGAACGGTGCTTTTTTATTTTTTGTCTGTCCCTATTTCTGTTACAAATATTATCATAAACGCCGTGCTGTTTGTCTTTGGATACAGACAGCTTGGCAAAAAATCACTTTTTAAAACGGTATTTGGTATAGTTGCACTCACACTTTTTCTGGAGGTGTGTGCACATATACCTGTATATACCGAAGATATCCTCGTTGCTACGCTCGCAGGCGGTGCTGTTCTTGGTGCAGGGCTTGGGTTTGT
>JAZLCB010000174.1:0-2970 GCA_045614005.1 Clostridia bacterium | reverse complement strand
AGAAAATGCGGTGTATATAAGCACATTTGAGGAAATAGGCGAATATATAAAGAAGAACGCCAAAGAGGGCGATATAGTGCTGACTATGGGCGCAGGAAATGTATGTAATATAATAGATTATCTTCATTAAAAAAGAATCTGCCTTTGGCAGATTCTTTTTTATTATATATTGATATTAAACATGTAGAACATAAGCGGTATCGTGATAACCGAAAGTATAGAGGATATAAGCGCCATGGAAGCACCTGTTTTGGTATCACCGCCAAATGCCGCAGGGTACACTATGGTGTTCATGCCTATAGGTGCTGCAAATGCAACAAGCACAAGCAAAATTACTTCTGTGGGAGTATTGATAAGCTTAAGTGTTCCAACGAATATAGCAGGAAGTATAATAAGTCTTAAAAGGGAAACAATATATATTTTCTTAAAGAGGATAATCTCCTTGAAGTTGTAACCGCCAATAACCACACCTGCAAGAATCATTGCCAAAGGTCCCATGCAGTTTCCTGCATTTGTAAGAGCAGTGTCTAAGAACGATGGAATGTACTTTCCAATTCCTGTAAGTCCGAGTATCATACCGATAACAAGCGAAACAAACGGCGGTTTAAGAAGTGAGTTTTTGAGGTTTTCGAGTATGCCCGAGGAGTTTTGTGATTTGGGTATGAGTATGTACATGCCCCAGGCATAACAAAATATTCCCGGTATAAAGGTAAAGAGGAGGTATTTAAAGAGCATATCCTGCCCCCATATACCAAGAACAAGGAAGTTGCCTACATAGCCATAGTTACCAAAAGCGAGAGAATACTTGTATATCTGGCGTTGATATATTTCTTTGGCATCTTTTGATTTTTTTGCAAAAAGAAGCGACAAGGGATAGCTTATGCCTATTGCAACAACAACCAGAATCAGTCCGTACAAAAGCAGATGAGAGTTACCCATAAAGCTTTCTACTGTGCATTTTTTCGCCTGATTTATAAGGTTAAGTGCAGGTACAAGGGCATATGTCTGTAGTCGCGATATGGTTGTATCGCTGTTGTCGGGCAAAATCTTTGCTCTTTTTAATATAAAGCCCACTATTATAAGAAAAAACATGTTGAGCATTTGTGTTAGTGTTAGGTTAAATACTTCCAATTATTACACCTCTTATAAACAAATTTAAATAAGTATATCATACATAAGAGAATATGACAATACGAAAATAAATTATTTATTTCGCTAAAATTTCCTCTCCGCAAATAAATTCATAACCGTTTTTGGTAAGAATTTCGCCCATTTTGTATATCTTGTCGGCGTAGTCGCTTTGATATGCAAGGTAGTCGGAGTAGAAATACTGCTCATGGTCGCATATGCCTATGTAGCTTCTGTCGGGGTTTGCAATGAACTTTTCAAACTCATCGTCAATCTCATCATAGGGTGTGGTGTTAAGACATGTAGCGCAATAGGGCTTAAACTCTATATCAAATTCGTCGTTGTGAATTGTGTCAAGGCTTATGCGGGAGTTTTTTATATCATCGGGCAAAAGGTGATTGTATCCGCATATGGAACGGGCTATTGCCACATCTCTGCCACCTCTGGAAAATACTTTGGTTTCGGGCTGTCTGTTGTTAAGAAGGCGCATTGCATGTCCGTAAGGAAGGCTGAACGGATCGCCGTTGTATTCCTCTGTAGCACCGGTAGTACAATCGAGGAGCTTAACACCGCAGTCTGCAAGTGCTCTTACCGCGTCTTTACTCATGGGAAGCCAATGAGGGCATACCGTGTATGCAAAGCTGTCTTTACCTGCAAAACGGAACACTTCTTTTTCTATAGCTTTAAACAGCCACTTTGTATCGTCATATGTAGCGCTTATGTGCGGATAATCAGGAAACTCCTCGAGCGCATGAAATGCAAATTTGAGCCAATCGGAATTTGCCTTGAACTCGTCTTTGTATTCATCGGTTACGTCTGCAAGGCAGAACATATCGTAGCCGTAGAAGCTGTCGAGTCTGTAGAAGAGATTGAGCTGTACCTTAAGACCGTATTTGTCGTGTGCTGTCTTTAACATATTCATAAAGGGATTGTCAAAGAGTGTCTTTGGCTTCTGTCTTGTAATATCCCTGAGTACCCATATGGTATCGTCAATGTAAAAATAAGCTTTTTTCATGTTATCTATTCTCCTTTAATAAATCTTCACCGCAAATGAATTCAAATCCGTTTTTGGTAAGGTATTCACCCATCTTGTAGATTTTGTCGGCATAATCGCTCTGATATGCAAAGTAGTCGGAGTAGTAATACTGCTCGTGGTCACATATGCCTATGTAGTCTTGGTTTATCTGCTCCGAGAACATTTCTTCAAGCTTGTCATAGGGAGTAAGGTTAAGGCAGGATGTGCAGAACTTCTTTATGGGGAGGTTCATCTCTTCGATGAAGAGGCGCTTTGTTGTACCATAGGTTGCAGCGTGCTCTGCCTGGGTTATATGGTTATATCCGCATATGGAGCGTGCTATGGCTTTGTTGCTGAATTTGGGATTTACAGAACGTCTTATAAAGAGTCTGGTCTCGGGTTGGCGGTTGTTAAGAAGGCGGAATGAATGTCCGTAGGGCAGGCTGTTTGGGTCGCCGTCGTATTCGGTAGTATCGCCTGCGGTAACATCAAGAAGCTTGACTCCGCAATCCTTAAGAGCTCTTACCCCTTCTTTACTTGTAGGAACCCAGTGGGGGCATACGCTGTAGGCAAAGCTGTTTTTGCCTGCAAAGCGGATTACCTCTTTTTCTATATTTTGGAATATGTCGCGTATATCCTCGTATGTGGCGTGTACATGAGGATAATCGGGGAATTCCTGCTTGGCATGGAATGCCATCTTGAGCCAGTCGGAATTAGCTTCAAATTCAGCTTTGTACGCATCTGTAACATCTGCAAGTGTAAACTCGTCGTTGCCGTAGAAATAGTCTGTACGGTAGAAGAGATTGAGCTGAGTTTTAACACCATAT
>JAZLCB010000173.1:0-1982 GCA_045614005.1 Clostridia bacterium | reverse complement strand
CTACGGGCGTTTAGCTCAGCTGGTTCAGAGCATCTGCCTTACAAGCAGAGGGTCGGCGGTTCGAATCCGTCAACGCCCACACAACAACAATTAAGTCTCTTGCGAATAAAGAACTAATTTCGGGCGTTTAGCTCAGCTGGTTCAGAGCATCTGCCTTACAAGCAGAGGGTCGGCGGTTCGAATCCGTCAACGCCCACCGAAATTTTACATATCCCTTACGGGCGTTTAGCTCAGCTGGTTCAGAGCATCTGCCTTACAAGCAGAGGGTCGGCGGTTCGAATCCGTCAACGCCCACAAAGAAAGCTTCGCAAATGCGAAGCTTTTTCTTTTTCTATAAAATCTCATCCCTATGCCTGCAAGACCAAAGCCTATAAATTCTATAGGCGTTTTGCCCCACATTTACAAACCTTCCAACGCAACCAATCCTATATTACAGCGATCACATCAAAAGAAACCACAAGCATTTAGCAAACAGTACACTCCCCTCACCTGTTTACCAAGAATTCTTACTTTATCAAAACAAAAATAGAGGATATCACATCTTAACAACCAAGACATACATACCAACAGAAAGAAATAAAAAAGGAGAAGCATTTGCTTCTCCTTTTAGTTGCGGAGGCCCGATTCGAACGAACGACCTTTGGGTTATGAGCCCAACGAGCTACCACTGCTCCACTCCGCGATGTTTTTTCGTTTACGTGTGCAAAGGTACTGCTTTTTTTTATATCTGCAAACTTTTCGGCAAATATTTTTGCTCTTTTATTATAAACAGGCTACAAAAAGACCAAATCACGACAATCTTAATGCTTTTTAAAATATTATTATATATGAATGTTTGCCGAAAACAAAGAAAAAACTTAATTTTGCACATATATATACATTATTGTGCAATAAACTTATATGGCAGTATCGAAAACTAGAGCTAAATTAGTAGATGTAGCGCGTAAATTGTTTGCTAAGAATGGAGTAGACAATACGACTATGAACGACATCGCAGTTGCTTCCGAAAAAGGACGCCGCACTTTGTACACGTACTTCAAAAGTAAAGAAGACATTTACATGGCTGTGGTAGAATCGGAATTGGAAATGCTTTCAGAAGCACTTGAGAAAGTAGCATCCGAAGCGATTTCACCTGATGAAAAGATACTGAAACTCATCGAGACACATCTCGATACCATTAAAATGATTGTATTAAGAAACGGGAATTTGCGTGCAAGCTTCTTCCGCGACATTTGGCGTGTAGAACGTGTACGTCGTAACTTCAACAATCACGAAATTGCTCTTTTCAAGCAAATACTATCCGAAGGTAAAGAAAAAGGTATTTTCGAGGTCGATAACATAGACATCCTTGCCGACATTTTGCACTATTGCGTAAAAGGCATAGAAGTACCTTTTATCCGTGGCAAGATAGGCGAAGAATTAAGCGACCGCGAAGGTTGGAACTATGTAGCCAAAATCGTTTATGGTGCACTCGGGCATAAGAATATGGAAACTAAATCATAAAAATTAAATATTATGGGATTATTAACAGGTAAAACAGCGATTGTAACAGGTGCTGCTCGCGGTATCGGTAAAGCCATCGCATTGAAGTTTGCAGCTGAAGGTGCAAACGTAGCATTTACAGACTTGGTTATCGACGAGAACGGTCTGAACACAGAAAAAGAAATTGCCGCTTTCGGTGTGAAAGCAAAAGGATACGCTTCTAATGCTGCTTCTTTCGAAGATACCGCTAATGTAGTAGCTCAAATTAAGGAAGAATTCGGTTCTGTAGATATTTTGGTAAACAACGCAGGTATCACTAAAGACGGCTTGATGATGCGTATGAGCGAAGCCCAATGGGATACAGTTATTGCTGTAAACCTGAAGTCAGCCTTCAACTTTATTCACGCTTGTACACCAATCATGATGCGCCAAAAGAGCGGTAGCATTATCAATATGGCATCTGTAGTAGGTGTTCATGGTAATGCAGGTCAATGTAACTA
>JAZLCB010000172.1:0-4124 GCA_045614005.1 Clostridia bacterium | reverse complement strand
GACCGCTTGGCCTCCGACTTAAATTGGTTCTATGGTCCTTAACAAGGTTATAGGGATGGAAAACATAGCTTCGTATCTGACTACCCCAGCCTATTTCTTTTTCAACACCTTTGATATCTTCTATCTTTTCTTTGTTTTCGCGTTCTTTGATTTCCATGAGTTTTGACTTCAGCATTTTCATGGCAGTATCACGGTTTTTATGCTGTGATCTTTCGGTCTGACAGGAAACAACCACACCTGTAGGAAGATGTGTAATACGGATAGCTGAATCTGTCTTGTTGACATGCTGACCGCCCGCACCACTTGCTCTGTAGGTATCTACACGCAAGTCCTCTGCGCGTATGTCTATCTGCACATCATCATTAAACTCAGGCATAACTTCAACACTACCGAATGAAGTGTGTCTTCTGCCTGCGGCATCAAAAGGAGAAATTCTTACAAGACGGTGTACGCCTTTTTCGCTCTTGAGATAACCATAGGCATTTTCGCCCGAAACAAGTATAGATGCACTCTTGACACCGGCTTCATCACCGGGGAGTAAATCCAGAGTTTCTACGCCGAAGTTTCTTCTTTCAGCCCAGCGTGTATACATTCTGAGTAGCATTTCAACCCAATCCTGTGCTTCTGTTCCGCCGGCACCTGCATGGAGAGTTATGATGGCGTTATTCTTATCATACTCACCAGAAAGCAAAGTATCCAAAGTCATTTGATCCATTGTTTCGCGGATATTCTTGACAGTCTGAGTAATTTCTTCAACATACGAATCATCATCTTCGCTATTAGCCATATCGATAAGCACCATTGTGTCATCGTAGCTTTCCAAAAGAGAGTCGTATTTTTCCACCTTTGCCTTTAATCCTTTCATCTTTTGCAGAACTTTCTGGCTATTTTCCATATCGTCCCAAAAGCCCTCGGAGGCACTTTCTTTTTCGAGTTCTTCTATCTTTAACAACGCTCCTGCGATGTCAAAGTGAATCCCTCAGTTCTTTTATGCCAGCTTCCATTGAGCTAAGCTCTAATTTTAATTCATCGTATTGCAGCAAAAAGTATCACCTCTTTAAATTTATAATGACTGTATTATTTACCACAGCATTTTTTATATTTTAAACCACTTCCGCAAGGACAAGGATCGTTACGACCGACCTTTTCACCCTTACGCACGGTGGTATCGTTTGAAGCAGACTCGCCTCTGTTTACAACAATCTCTGCAGGTTTTTCCTGTTGCGGTTCAAGATTGGTCTCTACTCTTACATTGAAAATCAATTTAATCACATCTTCACCAATAGAACCGAGCATTTCCTCATACATTGCATAACCTTCGTTCTTGTATGCAATAACAGGATCAGTATTGGCATATGCTCTAAGACCAATACCCTGCTTTAATTGATCCATATTATCAATATGATCAATCCACTTGCGATCCACTACCTTAAGAAGAATAATTCTCTGGATGTTTTTAAGAACTTCTTCTCCAAGTTCAGCTTTCTTTTCTTCGTATTTATCGTATGCAATATCAAGAAGCTTTTCCTTAAGGTCATTCTTAGTAAGAGTCTGCAAATCGTCTTTTGTAAATGATATCGCTCCCTCGGGAACATAAATCTGCTCTACATACTCTATAAGACCGTCAAGATTCCAGTAATCAGGTATGTCGTCCGAGCCTGTATAGGATTCTACAGTGCTTTCAACAAACTCCTCTATCATCTTAAGGATCGAATCGGTTACATCTTCACCGTTTAAAACTTTTTGTCTTTGTTTGTATATGGTTTCACGCTGTACATTCATTACATCGTCGTACTGAAGTACATGACTTCGTATCTGGAAGTTTCTGCCTTCTACGCGTTTTTGTGCACTCTCAATGGTATTGGAAAGCATTTTTTGTTCTATTGCTTCATCCTCCTTAATACCCATTGCAGCAACCAAACCTGCGAGTCTGTCAGAACCGAACAAGCGCATAAGTTCATCTTCCATGGAAATATAGAATCTGGACTCACCCACATCACCCTGACGACCGCTTCGACCGCGAAGCTGATTATCTATTCTTCGGGATTCATGTCTTTCTGTGCCGAGAATAAATAAACCGCCTGCCTCAATAACTTCTTCGCGCTCTTTCGCAATTTCCTGCTTGAATTTTTCGTAAAGTTCTTTAAAGGTCTGTCTTGCTTCGAGGATTTGTGCATCGTCGGTCTCTGAGAACGAATTTGCCTGAGCAATCATTTCATCCTCGTATCCTCGCTTTTTCATCTCTTTTTTTGCCATGAACTCAGCATTACCGCCAAGCATAATATCGGTACCTCTACCCGCCATATTGGTAGCGATGGTAACAGCGCCCTTTCTGCCTGCCTGCGAAACAATCTCAGCTTCTTTTGCATGATGCTTAGCATTTAAAACTTCGTGCGGTACGCCCTCTTTTTTGAGAAGCTTACTGAGAAGTTCGGACTTTTCGATGGTTATAGTACCAACAAGAACAGGCTGTCCTTTTTCGTTACATTCTTTAATCTGTCTTATAACAGAAAGATACTTACCACGCTCTGTTCTGTAAACACAATCGGGATGATCAATTCTTATCATAGGCTCATTGGTGGGTATAACCACTACATCGAGCTTATATATATGCTGAAACTCCATTTCTTCGGTTTCTGCAGTACCTGTCATACCCGAAAGCTTGCTGTAAAGACGGAAGAAGTTCTGGAAAGTAATTGTAGCGAGTGTCTTGGATTCACGCGCAATCTTTACACCTTCTTTAGCTTCGATTGCCTGATGAAGACCATCGCTATAGCGTCTGCCGTGCATTAATCTTCCTGTGTTCTCATCTACGATTATAACTTCGCCTTTTTCCAAAACATAGTCCGTATCACGATGCATTATACCATAGGCTTTTATTGCCTGATTAATGTGGTGTGATATTGTGAGGTTTTCAGGATCGGAAAGATTTTCGAGATTAAAGGCTTTTTCAGCCTTTTCAACACCTTTTTCTGTGAGTGTGGCAGTTCTTGCTTTCTCATCTACAATGTAATCAGCGTCAGAGTTTTCGTCTAAAACCTTATCGTCGCTTTCCACAACCTTCTTAGCCTTAAGGCCTCTTGCAAATCTGTCAGCAATTGCATATAACTCGGTTGATTTTTCGCCCATTCCGGATATTATAAGCGGTGTTCTTGCTTCGTCTATAAGTATAGAGTCCACTTCGTCTACAACTGCAAAATTGTGTCCTTTGCACTGTACAACATCTTCTGCAGTAGTTACCATATTATCTCTTAAATAGTCAAATCCAAATTCATTATTAGTACCATAAGTGATATCGGCACTGTAAGCTTCTTTACGCTCCTTTGGAGTTTTTTCGTGTGTTATAAGCCCAACAGTAAGTCCGAGAAATTTATATATCTTACCCATTTGCTCACTATCACGCTTAGCAAGGTAATCGTTTACGGTTACTACATGAACACCATTACCTGTAAGAGCATTAAGATAGCACGGTAAAGTTGCAACCAGAGTTTTACCTTCGCCGGTTTTCATCTCGGCGATTCTACCCTGATGAAGCACAATACCACCAATAAGCTGTACATCGAAGTGTCTCATACCAAGGACACGCTTGCCTGCCTCTCTTACAACAGCAAAAGCTTCAGGAAGAATATCATCCAATGTTTCACCGGAAGCTAATCTGGCTTTAAATTCATCGGTTTTGGCACGAAGTTCGGAATCTGTAAGCTTAGAAATGCTGTCTTCCAATTCATTTATTTCATTTACAATCGGATTTATCTTTTTTAGTGCTCTGTCGCTATATGTTCCGATTATCTTTTCCAATAATTTTTTCATACTAATTGTCCTTTCAAAGGGTAAAAATAACAATACTCATATATTATAACAATTTTTCATGTTTATAACAAGTACTATTTACAGAAATTTAAGATTTTCTATTGAATTTTTTAAGAAAGCTGATATAATTATTATAGATTATTTAGGAGGTGATTATGTGATAGGAATTATAGGTGCTATGGACATTGAGGTTGACGGTTTCAAAAACCACATGCAAAACCTCACTATCCAAAAACATGCATTTTTTGAGTTTGCCCATGGGCTTATCCATAACGAAGAAGTGGTTGTTGTAATGTGCGGTATAGGTAAAGTCA
>JAZLCB010000171.1:0-1683 GCA_045614005.1 Clostridia bacterium | reverse complement strand
AATACCCGAGTTAACAAAACCTACTAGCATTACGGTAGTGGCCGACGAGGACTGAATAACTGCAGTTACAACAAGACCGAGAAAGAAGCCCTTAAATCTGTTTGAGGTAAGCTTTGCCAGAAACGATTCGAGTCTGCCTCCCGCAAGCTTCTTTAAGCTGTCGCCCATTACATCCATTCCGTAAAGGAAGAGTGCAAGACCGCCGATAAGCGTGAGTATGTTGAATATGTCCATAATATTCCTCCAAAAATATTTTTATGGTTAGATTATAGTATAAAAATTTGTCTGATACTATGGTTTTTACCTTAAATTATCTTAAATCCATCTTAAATACTTTGGAAAAATATGTCTTATGCCCTTTAACTTACCTTCATGTCGAGGCGAATCTTGTCCGCAATCATGGCAATAAACTCGCTGTTGGTGGGCTTGCCTCTGGTGCTGAGTATGGTATAGCCGAAAAGGTCGTTTAATATATCGGGGTTTCCTCTGTCCCATGCTACCTCTATTGCATGACGGATAGCACGCTCCACTCTTGAAGATGTGGTGTTGTAGTGCTTGGCAACTGTAGGATAAAGGAATTTTGTTATGGAGTTTATTGCATCCATATCATCTATAACCATCATTATGGCATCTCTGATATATTGATAACCCTTTATGTGGGCAGGTACACCGAGTTGCTGAATGTACATGGTTATGTTGGTTTCGAGGTCGCCTGTTGTCTTCTTCTTGACAGGTGTGGTATTATCGAGCGGTTTTTCGTACATGATTTCTTCTATCCTGTCCAAAAGCGCCTCCATATCAAAGGGCTTTATAAAGTAGAAGGATGCACCGAGCCTTGTGGCGTTGGCTATGATGGAGTCGTAACCGCTTGCGGAAAATGCGATAATCTTGGGTTTCTTTGTCATAGCGGAATTATTTGCTATACGGCTTATAAGTGTAAGCCCATCCATTATCGGCATAACTATATCTGTAAGCAGTATATCAGGCTTGGTTTCCAAAACCATTTCGTAGCCTTCCTTGCCGTCGTGTGCGGTTGCCACAACCTCACAACCATCTGCTGCAGACAGAAAATCGCAAAGATTACGGCAAAAATCTCTGTTATCGTCTACAATAACTATTCTTTTCTTGTTTTTCATTTTTAATTACCTCCCAAATGTTTGTTGAGTTCATTTTAATTGGCAAATTTCGGCATAGCAACTTAGAATTTTACATTCGTCAAATAGTATTAAAAAGCCCCAGAAATCAACGCGGGTTTGTCGCCATCTTCATTTTTTTGAATTTTTTGAACTTTTTAAGATGAAAAGTTCAAAATTTTTGGACTTTTGTCCGCAAAAGACGAAAAAAAGACTGCAAAAAACATATTTTTACAGTCTTGGTTTCAGGCATAAAAAAACGGTGCAAATCAAAGTTTACACCGTTATCCTTCTATAATAATTCTGAGCGCCCTTTCAAAGGCTTCGTCATCCTCTTTGGTACGGGGCGGAATGTGCGAAAGGTGCTTTTTGCCTTTTTTGGCATTACGCTGTTTCTTGCCGAGGAAGCGTTCAAAAAGGAGCTTATCTATATTTCCGTCGTTAAATATAAGTCCGCTGTTTGATACCGCCCTTGCACCCTTGCCAAGAGCAAGTGCCGCCACTCCGTAATCCTGCGATACTACTATATCGCCCTTTTTTACTCGGTTTA
>JAZLCB010000170.1:0-3900 GCA_045614005.1 Clostridia bacterium | reverse complement strand
CCCTTAATCCCACAAAGGTAAGAATCGGTAATGTTGAGTCCAATATGACATATTTCACAAGTATGTCATCGTATCTGGGCAACACACATACCGATATTTCAACAGAAGTCGGTGTAACCAAGGAAGGACTTTTAGCTAAGGCAGAAGTTAAAGCTAAATTCGGCTTTAAGGGCGAATGGGAGTCCTCCGGTAAGGTTAATACTTCAAGACTTATTCTTGAAATTCTCGCTAAAGCATATAAATATTCACTCAATATGGAAATGAGCGAGCCGTGGGCAAAGGGTGACGACGGAGAGTATCTGTCGCTTAATCCCACATTTGCACACGACCTTGTCCATATGAGACCCGAAGACCTCTTCAATACATACGGAACACATATTGTAACCCAGTATGATGCAGGTGGTGAAGCATATACCTCTTACGAAGGTACAGACGCATCAAATTCTATGAAAAGCGAATTTGACATTACCGCAAATGCAGAGGTTAAGGTAGATGCAAAGGATGTTGCCGAAGTTAATGTTTCGGTAAATACATCCGGCGGCGAAAAGCACGAAGAAAGCTTTGCAAATAACAATAAGCAGACAAGTATGCGTGTTCGCGGTGGTGACCCCTTCTATTCAACATTTGACAAGATTATATCCGGCGATGCTGACGAAACCGTCAACAGCTGGCTTCAGTCCATGTTCACAATGGACGAAAATACAGGTTCAACAAAGGCTACAATGATTCAGACAGAGGATCTTAAGCTCATGCCTTTGTGGGAACTTCTTGAAATGGATTACGGCACAGACCATTCTGCACGTGTTTCTCAGCTCAGAGAATACTTCCAGGAAAATGCAAACCGTGAATATCTTGAATTATACGAAGAATTCATCTACGGCATCCCCGGAGATTATGCTGATAACTACGATGTAGTTAAGAAGGCTTTTGTAGCCGAAGAAGAACTCGAAGCTGTAGAAACAGTACCCGAAGACCGTATAGCAATCTATACCGAAGCAGAACTTAACAAAATCGGTAAATCCGAAGAATATCCCCTCGATGGAAACTATATCCTTATGAGAGATATTACTCTTAAATATGATTTCGGTGGTATAGGTTATACCTCAGATAAGACAATAGAGCCTTTCACAGGCGATTTCGACGGTAACGGACACACCCTCTATAACCTCAATCCCGTTGCAAGATACAACGGCAATACCGAGGTATACATGGGATTCATACTCTATAACAAGGGTAATGTATATAACCTCAGATTTTTAGATACAAATGATGATTGCAGAGAAGCGGAAAAGACCACAACCTCACTTAAAGCAGCTGTGGCAGAAACCGCAACTGCATATCTCGGACTTGTAGTAGGAAGAAACGAAGCAGATGCTAATACCTGCAATATCTATAATATATATGTAGATAATGCAACATTTATCGTAAAGAATGCTCCTGCTACAACATATTTCGGCTTGGTAGCAGGTTCTCTTGACGAAGATGTCTTCTTAGAACATGTTACAGTAGCAGATTCTTATGTTGATGTGTATGCAACAACATCTGTAGGCATATATTGCGTTGGTGCTGTGTGTGGTGTAACTACTACAGGCGGCGGTATGATATCACACGACAATTTTGTAAGAGGTGATGCAAATGCGCTTGTAGGCGGTTGCGTAGGCCATTTCGATAGCCTCGAAGAAGTCCGTTTCAATTCTTTTGCTTATAACAACGGGGTTGAATCGGCAGATACTGCCAATCGTCAGCTTTCCGGCTGGGGCGATCTTAATGCATATTCATTCGGCGGTTCGGATAAATACGCGTTAACAAACGAAAAAGTGTTTAAGTACTATTGCGACAGCGATGAACTTCTCGGCGGAATCGGTGGTTTTGCCCAGGAATGGAAAGAACATTCCGAAACACAGTCTAAGCCATGGCTTATTGTTCATGCTCCCGATGGCATGACAGCTTATCAAAATTCACTTATCAGCATGAAAAACCTTAAGGTTTATTTTGCACAGTATGGTGATGATACAGTTTCCTACGAGGATGTAACAGACAGAGTAAACTTTATATATGATTTCAGCGAAGTAGCAGACGATGTTCCCGTAACCGTAGTTTACGGCAAGCATCTTGTGGAATTCGAAGTAGACGTACTCGAACCTATACCTGTGGATATTGCTGTAATAAGCACCGGTAAAACACAGTTCAGAGTTGGCGAAAAGTTTGATAATTCCAAGTTTGAAGGACAGATTTTGTACTCCAACAATCTTACAGGCAGCTTGGGTTCAAATGATGCAGATTTGAATGTATATATTCCCCAGTTAGAGGGCGATGAACCTATAATTGCAGGTGAATATGAATTTGCAGAAACATCAACCGGTACAGATGTAGTGGTTGAGTATATGGGATGCCGGGCTACATATCGCATTTCCGTACTCCCCGAGGATATGACAAACAAGCTTCAGTTTGAAAAGGCAAGCTTTGTTTGTACACCCGGCGGTGAATTCGAAATTGCAATTGCTCTTAAAAACAATATTGGTATAACTGCACTTGGTGCACACCTTGAATACGATAACGATATATTTGAAGTAATAGAAGTAAACGACGCGGGCCTGCTCGCAGGCTTCCAGAATGTTGGTAGCGATGGCTTGACCGTTCCCATGCTTTGGATGGATATATCTGCAACCGAGAATAATACAGAAATCGGTACTCTTGCAACTGTAAAATTCCGTGCAAAAGAAGATGCTTCCGAAGGCAAGAAGAAAATCAAGCTTGTGTTTGACGGTGCATCCGATGCAGATGGCAAAGAAGTGTCTGCAACCAGCGAAACAACATTTGTTGTAGAAATGTGTGCGACAGCTGTAGGCGATGTTGACAGTAGCGCCGTAGTTGACATTTGGGATGCGGTTCTTCTTACAAGATATGTATACAACAAAAATGTCTTTGGTGTTAACCTCGCGGCTTCGGATATAAACCGCGACGAGTACGTAAACACTCTCGATTCTACACTTCTCAATCGTCACATGGTAGGCTTCTTCGGTATTACAGGAGCACCCGGTAGATTTAATGTCAGATTAAAGAGTGAACATTATACCGAAGATAAGATTCTTTCAGGAGTAGTTGTAAACAGAACCATTCCCGAGCCCGAAGAAATATTCGGATATATCTTCAAAGGATATTACCTCGATGAAGAATTCAAAGAAGAAGTAGTAACACTTCCCGAAATGTCGGTTAAGGAAATAGTTCTCTATCCTAAGTACGAAGCAGGTTATGTGGTAGAAAGTGACCTCGAACTTGTTGATAACATCTTTACACCCGGTAAACAGCTTGACCTTCGTCATATAGTAAATGAGTACAGCTGTATCGAAAATTGGGATGTATACGATGGCGAAGAATTAGTATATACAGAGGCTACATGTATTCCTGCGGATTATATTCCTACATCCACTTTAAGAGTTGTAGGCAAAGAAGCAGTAAATGCTAAGTTTAATATTACATATGTAAGTGATGTGGAATGTACACATACAAATCCCGCTTTACATACATATGGCGAAAGCATAACACTTACTAATGCCGAGACCACCGCAAATACTACAGCAGGTGCCAAGGTAATCGACTTCGTGGGTTGGTATGATAACCCCGAATACAACGGCTTGCCGATAACACAAATAAGTGCAGATACACTTGGCGATATTACACTCTATGCTAAATGGGATAAAAAGACCTGGCATATTAAGCTTGATCCTGCAGGCGGTCAAGTGGAAGAAGGTTTTGTTGTTCATACATACGGAACAGAAACCACATTCCCCACACCCACACATGGTAATCCCGAGTATGTATTTTCACATTGGAGCTTCAATGGTAGCAATGTAACAACCATTCCCGCAGATTTCTATTCTTCATACAGCGATGTATTGA
>JAZLCB010000169.1:0-6342 GCA_045614005.1 Clostridia bacterium | reverse complement strand
AATAAGCGTATTGGAAGTAATACGGGCAAAGTCCGAAGACTTAAAGAAGAACTCAAAGTTTCTGAATCCTACCCAATCACTACCAAATATACCTTTGTCGTAACGGTACTGCTTAAAACCAACTATGATACCAAACATAGGCACATATCTTGTAATTACAACTATAAGCATCGGTATAAGACCAATTGAGTAAAGCTGTAAGATACGGCTGCGGTTTCTGGCCGAACCTTTTTTCTTTGCACGGTTGAGCTGTGCAAATTCCTGATGTGTAACTGATTTATCCATTACATCCTCCCCTTAATCCAGCTTAACAGGCACCTTACCTGTGGGAGTAAATTCTCCCTTCATAGCCTTTATGGCATATGAGCCGCAAGTTCCGCCGGGCGCGCCGTAGAATATTCTGTCAGCACCCTTGAACTTCTTTAATTCATAAGGATTACCTTCGTGATATACGGCAGATATTTTGTCGATATGTGCACCGATAATATATTCCATTCTTCTTGTAAGACAATCGCTTGCAAGGTAACTCGATGCTCTGCAGAAGGTAAAGAATATTACTTCTTCCGCTTTGGACATAGCAACACAGGTCTGCTCTGTTTCTATCTGGTTAGGAAATTCGCTTATCAATACAACTTCACTATCGGGGAAGGCAGCGAGGATTTCTTCCTTTCGCTCAAGTGCCTTGTTATAATTGTACCAACTGGGTATAAGAAGTTCGAGAGATGTCATATCGGTATGAGGATATTCGTTTTCAAAAAGTACAACAAAGCATTTCTTTGTGTTTTCGGAAAGCTTGGGTTCTACCCCATCCTCTGTTATGGCACAAAGTGCCTTCTCACTTATGCTCGAAATGAGATCTTTCTGATACTGACTTACCTCTGTCTGCGAAGGCTCCTTAAGGGTTCTGTGCTGTGCTGCTATAACACGGCGGGAAGCCTCGGTAATACGCTCATCTGTAAGAATGCCCTCTTCGTAGCCCTTAACCATGTATTCGTAGGACTCACGGAAGGAAAGTCTGTAGTTGGGAAGTACAAGGTCTATACCTGCAGCAATTGCCTTGGGTACGCTTTCGCCAAAGCCGTATTTTGCGGCTATAGCCATCATGGCAAGCGAATCGGAGAAGATAACTCCGTCAAAGCCCTGCTCTCTTATTATATTTACTACCTTTTCAGAGAATGTGCTTATATTGTCGGGGTCTATATTATCAAACACAGTGTGTATTGTCATAATACCCGAAAGGTCTTCATCCTTCATAAGCTTAAGGTAAGGATATATTTCTTCTCTTAGAAGTTCTTCCTTGGTTCTCTTACTTGTCTTGGATGTTATGTGACTGTCATCAACGCCTGTAATATCGCAGGGGAAGTGTTTTGCCGCGCAAACCATACCCTCGCCCTGATATCCGCGAACCATAGCGGTAGCAAAGCGCGCTATAGTTTCTTTGTCATCGGAGAGGCAACGAATGTTGCGACACTGTGAGCCTTCTACGGTAAAGTCTACAACAGGACTCCACACTACATTCCAGCCTGCATTCTTTGCTTCTATAGCGGTAACTCTGGCAAATTCGTAAGCCATTTCATCGCTATCGGTAGAAGATATAGCTATCTGATTGGGTATACGAAGCTCACTCATAGGGAAGCCGGACTCCATATCAGCGCATATTAAAATAGGATAATCTGCTATTTTCTTGATTTCTTTTACAAGTTCCAACCCTTCGGGTGTTACATTAACCTGTATTCCGCCGAGAGCTCTTTTCTTTATCATTTCAAAGATAAACTCTTTGTCTTCTTCATCGCGGACACCTCTGGCAATGATGGTCATACCCAACTTTTGTTCAAGGGTGAGTTCTTCAAGTTTTAACTCTTTCATGTTATTCTCCTGTTATATGGCGTACGCGGTCAGTGCGGTCTGCATCCTGCCGCGTATGCCTTCTTAACGATGTATTAATCAAATTGTCCGTTTATTACTACAAGTCTTGTAAGCGCGCCGCCGTTTGAATCGGTAAGAATTCTAGAACAGCTATCTTTGTGCATATCCTGAGTTCTTATCTGATCCATAAGTGCGGTAGTGCTCGAATATGTAACCTCTACATCACCCTTGCCGGAGAGAGTTACAAATATGGCATTTGCAGGAACACCCCATACTCTTATAAAGTGCTTGCCGTCAACGCCGTACTGGTCATAATCTTCCACAGTAAGGTCCTGTGTGGTTATTTCCATTATGCCATCCACTATTCTGGGTATAAAACCGTACTGTATACTGAACGGACCTGTTGTAAAGCTCGTTGGGTTCTTACCGTAATCCACACCGTCCTTTGTCTCAATAGTATAGGGGTTTGGCATCTGGGTAGTATCGCCCTGATATCTGTAGTTATTTGGGTTAAAGCTGGGAGCATCAGCACCCGAGCCGTAGTAACCCTTGGAGTCGGTAAGCATACCGCTTATACCGTAGGGTGAATCGGGATTGGGTTCGCTCTCATCCCAGATTACACGGATTTCTGTTACGTGACCATCTCTGTTGGTACCGTAAGCAATGATATCACCGGGCTCTAATTCGTGGTTGAATTCGTGTGCCATAATGGTCTTTATGGTTACAGCTTCATCGAGTATAAGATCGATATCTGCGGGTGTATCTACAAGCTGATTTGTAAAGCCGAATGCCTTGATTGTCTTTACACTGCCCCAATCGTCATCGTAGGTCTGTGCTACTCTCTTTACAATAGCCATTCTGAGTCTGGAAGTGTAAGAGAATATGAGAGATGCATCCTTGGTTGCTGTCTGCTGTATTATGTACTGAGCAAGCTTGGAGTTCTTTTTGGTAGTGTAGCACTTGAGTTTGTATGTAATATCCTGTGAGAATGCGGATGTTGCAGCCTTGACGGAATATCCATCCTCGTCATCAACCATGTCGGGGTTTATGCCTATAACAACCGAAGATGAATTTATAACAGCCTTACCGCCGAGGTTCTGGCTGGTCTTGTTGTATTCATCACTTATATCCGCAAAGAGCATAAGCTTGTTGTCCTTGCTGTAGTTAAGGTCTGTTATAGGATACTCAATGTAGTTGAGTTCGCCGCTTTCATTAAGCGAATATCTTACTATGCCTCTGTAGCTGCCATGAGCCTGAGCAAACTTGTCGTAATCGGTATATGCTGTTTCTTCACCATACTGGTCGCTTACTCTTATTCTGTTTTTGGGAGCATAGAATGTTTTTTCTATCTTGTCTGCGACGTCAAAAATCTTAAAGGCGGTCTTGGAATCAAAGCCGTTTGAACCTTTGTCAAAGTCCATGACACAGCCCACCTTGTAGGAAACATAAGCTCCGTCACTTACCCAGGCAATCTTGCCGTAGCGATTGAGATAAAGGGTAACCTCTGTGCCTATTTCCATATCGTTTTTGTCTTTAAATGCGGCATAAGCACCGGAGAATTTGTATTCACCGTCTGCCACACCATAGTAGGTATCGCCATCGCGGTTTACAACTTCGGTTATTGTGCCCGATACGATATCATCGCATATCTCTATAGCAACATAGTTACCGTTTTTGCATACGGTAAGAACCATATCCGCGGTTATATCTTCTATAGTACCGGGTGTGCCGTCTGCCTTTGTAATGGAAACAAAGTCATAATCATCAAAGTCAATCGCAGAAGCCGAAAGTGATGATGAAACTCTGTTGAATATCTTGGAATTATCGTAATCCACGGCACTTAAATACCATGTTTCATAATCCTCTATAAGTACAACATCTGTACCGGATTCGCTCTCTACAACGGTAATAACACCATCTTCAAAATCAAATATGTTCTTGTCGAAGGATGTCTTTACCTTGCCGTTGTAAATGAGTCTGTAGAAGCTCGAAAGCTTGATGGTTTCTACCTTGTCGCCGTCAAAATAGGTGATAACGCCATTGTTATATCCGCCAAAATCATTTGCATCTATAACTGTGGCTTCGTCCTCGCCTGTGAGTGCGGCATACATAATGTAGCCAAAATTCTTGCTTTCGCCTGCTACGTAGTAGCACTCAACTTCTCTTCCTATAAGCTTGTAAAGTGCACCGGCAATATCTTCAAATGCCTTGAACTTTGTACCGTCTATGACAAAGTTGCCAACGGGAACACGGCTTGAGCCGGAAAGCGAGGTTACGGAGTTATCCGACATGATTCCCTCTACTCTGCCAAGACCGAGTATACCTGTAAGGAAGGTTTCGTCTCCTGCGCTGTATACTGCGCCCGACGCATTATCCTCGGTAATGATACCGTCAAATTCCATAAGTCTTACATCGAGCATATTGTCGATAAAGTGCATAAGAATGTCATTTGTTACATTGCCGTTTAACGGTACTGCTTTTAAAAGCTTGAGGTCTTTTGCCACCTTCATGTATCCGTCGGGATAACCGCCGTAATACTTTGCAAGGCTGTCATAACCTAAAAACGAAACAAATGTCTTTGCAAGCTGCGGTACGGTAAGAGAAGCCTCGGGAGCAAAAGAAGAAGCCGAAACACCGTTCATGTAGCCGTTAGAGCATACATTTTCTACATAATTGTATGCCCAATAAGTAACGGGTACATCTTCAAAACGCTGTTTTGCACCTTCGGGCACAGGCTTTAAGTCGTGCGCCTCTTTGTAAGCATCACCATAGAACTGCCATGTAAAGTCAGAGTTTTCGGTCTTTGCCTTATATCCGGAAATTGTGTCGAGTATAAGTGCAAGCTCTGCTCTGGTTACCTCTGCCTTTGGTGAATAGTTTGCCTTGCTTACATGGGGCATAAGTCCCAGACCGAATATGCGTTCCGCCACTTCAGGATCTGCTGTGAAAGATTCATCTGCAAACGCAAGAGGTGTCATAGATAACATAAGCGAAAAAGTTAACGTAACAATCAGTAAAAAACATATTAATTTTTTCATTATGCATCACCCCTCTTCATAAGTTCGTAAACTATCTTTGCAGCTTCGGCACGCTTAACGGATTCTTCGGGCTTGAATGTTCCGTCGGTGTATCCGTTTACTATGCCTTTTTCGCTGAAGTATGCCACCGCATCTTTGCTGTAGGACTTGATGCTGTCCTTATCGGCAAAGCTCAGTTCTGCGGACTCGGCCTCAATGTTAAGTGCTCTGTATATCATGGTAACAAAATCCTGTCTGGAAATTGTCTTACCTATGCCAAATGCATTGTCGCCAACGCCGTTTGCAATGCCGTTTGCTCTGGCTGTAGCAAGATACTCGCTGTACCATGCGCCCTCTACTTCGTCGGCAAAAGCATTGGTGTCGCTTCCTTCAAGTCCTAATGCAAGAACTATTATCTTAATTGCCTGTTCTCTTGTAAGCTTGCCGCCGGGGTTGAAGGAGCCATCGCCAAGACCTGCTATTACACCCTTGGAAGCAAGAGTTTCTACAGCTTCCTTTGCCCATGCGTAGTTACCAAGGTCTGTAAACATATCCTGAGGTTCTACAGGTGTGGGTGTAACTACGGGTTCTTCTTTCTTGAGTTCTACGGGTTCTACCACGGTCACTTTACCGCTCGAAGAACCACCTCCGCCTCCGCCACCGGAGCCGCCCTTGGGAGGATTGGAAGGCTCGTCGTCTTCGTCTTCTGCCTCTTTGGCGTATTCGTTTATTTTGGAAGCAAGATTATCTATTGTAAGTTTATCTTTATTTATGATTATACGCTCGTTTGCTGCTCCCTTGTCGGAAAGTGCAAGGTAATCATCTACAGCTATGCCTGCATATTCTGTGTTTTCCTCTGTGAGGACATCTGTTATAAAGTCATAACCGAGATCGTTATTATTTACGATGCTCTGTAAGATGATATTTTTTGCATACAGCTTTGCAAGGGCCTCTTTGTCCTCTACATCGGGAACCATGATGCCCTTATTTACAAGGGACACACCTGCGGATGTAATATCGGAAATATCAAGAGAGGTATTGTCCTCTATTGCCTTTTCAATACCTACGATATCCTCTACAATAAGGTCTCCGTTTGCATCGAACAGCAATTCTGCCTTGGCACTTCTCAATGCTTCGAGAACGCTGTGAAGGTTAACAAGCGCTGTAATTTCTGCTACAGCCTTTTCACCAACTCTGAAGTCTACGGAAGTTTGTTCAAAATCTGCTGCAAGGGTATCTGCAATCTTGTCTGCATCTACCGCGTAGAATATTTCGTCAAAACCAAGAAGCTTTGCAGCATTTTCAAAATATGCTATTGCCTCGGCTCTCTTGGCTTCGTCTTCCATGATGTCTTCGTCGGTGAAGGAAGAATATATATTCTCAGCATATTCGATCTTTTCCTCATCCGGCAGAAAAACAAGCGCGGAGGCAATATCGTCCGGAATATATTCACCGGTCA
>JAZLCB010000168.1:0-3266 GCA_045614005.1 Clostridia bacterium | reverse complement strand
AGCATGTGAACTTCGTCTATGATGTAAACCTTGTACTTTGTGCCGGCTGTGCTGTAACGCACCTGATCTATTATCTCTCTTATGCTGTCTACACCTGTGTTTGATGCGGCATCCATTTCCACAACATCAAGTATGGTTTCGTTTATAATACCAAGGCAGGACGGACACTCGTTACAAGGGTTACCATCCTTGGGGTTTTCGCAGTTTACGGCACGGCTGAGTATCTTGGCGGTAGAGGTTTTGCCGGTACCGCGAGTACCTGTAAACATGTATGCATGGGCAGTTTTGCCGTTTATTATTTCATTTTTGAGTGTGGATGTTATATGACCTTGTCCTACTACCTCGTCAAAGGTGGACGGTCTCCACTTTCGGTATAATGTCTGGTACGCCATATCCGTAACCTCCATAAAAATTCAATATAGGTTCTGCCCTGAATTTTTGAATTAAAAAAGTCGTACATCCTTAAATCGAAAATTAAAAAACAACTGTTATCAATCAGTTAGCTCAAATCGGTCGGCCTTGCGGCACATGTCCGCAAACGCTTATGGCTGCTTGATTCCTCACCTGACCAGGTTCACGCGCGTTCATCGCGCAAGAACCGATTCTCAACACCACTTAACTGACACTTTGAAGTCTGATAAAATCCTCAATAAGGATATAACCCTTGCTATAGCGGATTGCAAGTACAGGGCGCCGCTACTGCCCCGGCCGTACGACTATACTATTATACTACATAATACAAAAGATTTCAATACAAAATTTATATTTTTAAATAAAATATTTCAAGTAAAAAAACACGATCTTTGGTACAAATAGACATCGGATTACATAAGCGATGCAAAGAGCCTCAATACCTTGCCTGCGCATCTGTAGAAGATGTTTAATTTTTTGTATTCTTCCATGGTGAAATTCATGCAATCCAAAAGAGTGTTTTCGTAGTCTTTTTTCATATCCTTGATTACATCGCTCTCATACAGATACACACCACATTCATAGTGGAGATACAAGCTTCTGTAATCGTAGTTGGCAGAGCCTATATATGCACGGATATCGTCGGAAACAGTACTTTTGGCATGAAGAAAGCCGGGACGGTATTCATAGATTTTTACCCCTGCTTTAAGAAGCGTGGGATAATAGCTTCTGCCAAGGGCAAATGCGTAGGATTTATCAGGGATATGAGGCATGCATATCCTTACATCAACGCCCCTTTGAACAGCAAACTTCAGAGAATGCAAAATTGCATCGTCCAATATGAGGTACGGCGTATTGATATATACATAATTTTGTGCGGAGTTAATCATGTGGAGATACACGCTTCTTGTAACACATTGCGAATCCATGGGAGTATCATCAAACGGAACAATATAGCCATTGCTTTTATAATCGTTTGATAAACGCGAGGGTTTTGCATAATTTGCTCCGTCGTTGCACACAAGTCGCCACTGTCTGAAATACATAACCAGAAAGCCATCTACAGCTCTGCCTTGTACACGAACTGCCGTGTCCTTCCAATGACCGAATGGTGCTTTGCGGTTAATATATTCATCGGCAATATTTACTCCTCCCGTGTATGCACATTCACCGTCTATTATAACCATTTTTCTATGGTCTCGATTGTTGTGATATGTGGATACAAAAGGCTTAACGGGCGAAAACGGATGGCATTTTATACCGCGTCTTCGCACTCTTTGAGCAAAATTGCGCCCTGTTGCAGGGAAGCAACCCATGGCATCATATATAAGGCGGACATCAACGCCCTCTTTTACCTTCTCGCAAAGAAGCGAAAAGAGCGTTTTCCACATATAATCGGATTCATTTATTATAAAGAATTCCAGATAAACATATCTTTTTGCAGATTTGATATCACTTATGAGTCTTTCAAACATAGCCTCACCAAGCGGAAAATACTCAACATCGGAGCATTTAAAGCATGGTGCTTGCGCAATGTTTGCAAGGTAGTTGAAAATACCAAATTCGCTCCCTGTGCTTTCTTTCAGCGTATCAAGATTTTCTCCGAGTTTGCTCGTAGCTTCGGATAGCCTTACATTCAAAAAGCCCGATTTACGGCGTATGTGATACATTATAACATCCGAGTGAACATAAATATACAGAAACACACCAAACACAGGAAATACAGCGATTATTGCAATCCATATAAGTTTGAATCCTGAATCTGCCTCTCGGTTTATTTCGAATATTATCACGATAACCGACAGAATCCCTGCGACAAAATCAATATAAATCTGTCTTTCATACACACCAAGTATGGGAAGCAAAAGAATCAGAAGCTGTACCACAAGAAAAATTGCACCGAGTACGGTCTTGCTGAAAAAGGGTTTTAATAATTTTCGTATCCGCATATTTATCACCTCGTTTCCTTACAAATAGGATTTAATACATATTATACACTTAAAAGATATATAATTCAACAAAAAACTCCGCAAATCATGCGAAGTTTTTTATAATTTTATATTCTGTTGTAAGTGTTGAACTATTAATAAGTTCGGGAGTTTTAATAAGCTCCTCTTTCTTTTTCTTGGTAAGGCGTTTTATATAACATTCAAGTTTGAGTGCACCGCTCTTATCTTCACAAGTCCAAAGTGCCTCGGCAGATACCACACTTCGGGATTTGGTATATTTGGCTGCGGCTTTTTCTTTATTCATATGCGTTGCCAAGCGTTTTTCAAAATCCGTGGTTATGCCTGTGTAGAGCGAGTTATCACTGCACCTCAGGATGTAGATATAATACATAAAATCACCTTATTTATAGCAATAGAACAATACAAAGAAGTAGTGAGTTATACTTCCGCCAAGCACAAAAAGATGCCATATAAAGTGCATATATTTAACATTTTTGAGCTTATAGAAAATGATTCCGATTGTATAGCAAAGACCGCCTATCGCGAGGAAAACCATACCCGAGCGCGGAGTAACTTCGATAACACGCTTCATGCTTATAACAACCGACCACCCCATAAGAATATACAAAACCAAAGAAGGCTTTGCAAATCTGTTTAAGTTTATGGAATTGAACACTATTCCCAAAACTGTACAAAAAGTATTGATACCGAAAAGTGTCCATCCCATACCGCCCTTTATCATGGTAAGGCATATGGGAGTGTATGTACCGAGTATGAGAAAGAAGATGGAACAATGGTCAAAAACTCTGAAAACATACTTAGCCTTTTTGTTTGTAAGTGAATGATATAATGATGAAAACGCATACAAAAGAACCAGTGATGCACCGTAGATGCTGGCACTGACGA
>JAZLCB010000167.1:0-3876 GCA_045614005.1 Clostridia bacterium | reverse complement strand
GCTTGGATTGAGAATGGTCAAGTGCATGTGCATAATGGTCCTTATGACTGGGCTTGTGAAAAGCAAAATTTACTTCGTATGACATAATTTTTTTTATATCATCTTTGGTTGTAAAAGGTCCGGGACTTAGTCTTAGCGTGCCAGTTTTATCTGTACCCAGAGTGCAGTGTGCAGTATATGCACAATGGAATCCTGCTCTTACCGCTATAGAATAGTCGACATTAAGCATAGTGGATGCTACAAGAGAATCGGTGTTATCAAACACCACAGATAAAACTGCAGTTCTCCTCCTGTAAGGGTCGTAGCCTACAAGTCTTACACCTTTCATAAACAATATATTCTCTGCAAGTTGCGAGATTAGCCTGTTTTCGTGGTGCAGTATGCTTTTGGGAGTGCGTCTTGAAATATAGCTAAGTGCACTGTCAAGCCCTGCAATACCTGCAACATTGAGCGTACCACTTTCAAACCTGTCGGGAAGTGAAAACGGCTGTGATACAAGCTTTGAAAGACTACCTGTTCCACCCTCCATGAGGGTTTTTATTTCTTTATCGCAATTTATGCACAAAACACCTGTGCCTGTAGGTCCTAAAAGACCTTTGTGACCCGGACAAGCAAGAAAATCTATCCCCTGCTTTGTCATGTCTATATCTATACTTCCTGCGCCTTGAGAAGCATCGAGCAAAAAAGGTATATTATGCTTTTTGGCAATCTTTGCAATTTTTTCAAAAGGCTGAACACTTCCGCATACATTGGACGATAAAGTGCATATTATAAGTGCGGTATTGGATTTTATAACTTTTTCTACATCGTTTTCATTAACATATCCAAACTTATCCGCTGTAACCAAATCATACATTGCTCCCGTGACCGCAAGCGGTCTTAATACGCTGTTATGCTCCATGGAAGTGACAACCGCGTGAGATTTGTCATCCAGAA
The DNA here is from genome assembly GCA_045614005.1 of Clostridia bacterium. GTDB lineage: Bacteria > Bacillota > Clostridia > UMGS1810 > UMGS1810 > RGIG8748. The sequence continues at coordinate 2,940 of JAZLCB010000167.1, read as the reverse complement.
TTCCTTTTATAACAATATTCAACGCATGAGTGGCATTGTGGGTAAAAATGACATTTTCCACTTTCTTGATTCCAAATAGCTCTGCAATTTTGCAACGGCAGTTATATACCGTATTTTCACTTTTTAGCGCCATTTCGTGGGCACTGCGTCCCGGATTGGCACAATAATTTAATATACAATCCTGTATACCCTCTATTACCTTTGGTGGTTTGGGCCAGGATGTTGCCGCATTATCCAAATATATCATAAATATCAATAAATCCTTTCATAAGTGTCGGAAGTGTACACGCCCTTTATACTTATGCCCGACACCTTTATGAGGTCTATGGCTGTTTTTGCATCAACGGCATCAATTTCCAGACAATAAGCACATCCCAGTGTTGCTATTTTGGCCGGAGATTGTATTATTCTCGAATGGATTTTGTACTTTCTTTCCAAAAGAGTTTTTACCGAAAAAGCGGACGTAGATGAAACTAAAACAATCAGTACCTTATTCACTATACCACCTCCACCTACTAATTATCTTATTCACAACTTAAATGCGAGGTGACAGAAAAAATTGCTTTAGGTCTTGATTTATTTGAAATAAAATGTATAATTATAATATAGAAATTTTTAGGAGGATATGTAGGATGCCCTTTTGGAAGTCACAGGAAATCGGAATAGATTTAGGCACCGCTACCATACTTGTATATGTTAAAGGCAAGGGTATCGTGTTAAACGAACCCAGTGTTGTGTCTATTGATAATAATACAAAAAAAATCCGTGCCGTTGGTGAAAACGCGCAGAAAATGATAGGAAGAACTCCTGCAAACATAGTTGCTATACGCCCGCTTAAGGCAGGTGTTATATCCGACTATCTCACTACAGAAGTTATGATAAAATACCTGCTGAGCAAGGTATGTAAGCGTTCTATATTCAAGCCTCGTGTGGTTGTATGTGTTCCGAGTATCGTAACCGAAGTGGAAAAGAAATCCGTAATAGATGCTACCACAAATGCAGGTGCAAAGAAAGCTTATCTTATAGAAGAACCTCTTGCTGCAGCTCTTGGTGCAGGTGTGGATATATCCAAACCCACAGGCACTATGGTTGTAGATATAGGCGGTGGCACTTGCGACATAGCAGTAATATCATTAAACGGTATTGTAGTACACGATTCTTTAAAGGTTGCCGGAGATGAATTTGACCAGGCTATTGCAAGATACATCAAAAAGCAGTACAACATAACCATTGGTGACTCAATGGCAGAAAATGTAAAGAAAACCATCGGCTGTTGCTACGACACGGACGAAATAATCCGCATGGATGTTAAGGGCAGAAATCTCCAGACAGGACTTCCATCTTCGGTAAGCGTTTCATCCGTAGAAATGCTCGATGCACTTAAAGAGCCTGCAAATGACATTGTGGCGGGAGTACGAGGAGTACTTGAACGAGTACCTCCTGAACTGCTCTCCGACATTATGAAAAACGGCATACTCTTTACAGGTGGCGGAGCGTTATTGAACGGTCTTGATAAGCTTGTTTCCAAAAACACAGGCATACCGGTACGAATAGCCGAAGATGCGGTTTCTTGTGTTGCAAAAGGCACAGGAATAGCACTTGAAAATTTGGATTCTATAATAAACAGTCATTTATAATTTTTGGAGGGGGAGTTTAATACTCCCCCTTTTCTTGCGGTTTTTTACTCAATAAGTTCACTATTTTAATGAAAAAAGTGTATTTTATTGACACTTATACAAAATTTAGTTATAATTACCCTAAAATTACACGAAAGGATTTTGTGCAAATGAAGAGAGAAGAATTTGTAAAACAAAAATTAGACAGCATGACCCTCGAACAGAAAGTAGGTCAGTGTTTTGTAATAGGTTATGTAGGTAACCTTGTTACCCCCGAAATCATCCGCAGAATTAAGACATATCAGCCTGCAGGTATCAGAGCAGGTCTTATGTGGAGAATAAGAACCGTTAAGCACGATCCCAACGGAACAAATACAGATTTTGCATCCAGACTCCAGAGACCCTACAAAGGCACAATAAAGGACTTCCTTCCCGATATTCCCCTGCCCCACTTTACAAATGAGGACTTCTGCGAGTATACAAATACATTAAAGAAAGCTGCTCTTGAAAACGGCAACATACCCCTGCACTTCACATTCGACTTCGAAGGTGATGTATCCGCAGACTACTACAGAGGCGGAGTGAAATACTTCCCCAGCTGTATGGGTATTACACACAGCGGTGACAAGAACTTAGCTCACGATGTAGCATGGGCAGTAGGCAGACAGCTTGCACCACTTGGCTTCTCAATGGTGCATTCACCTGTACTTGATGTTAACACAAATCCAAAGAATCCTGAAATCGGTACAAGAAGTTATGCTAACGATCCTGATACAGTTGCAGAATATGCGATAGAGGCGATTAAAGGCTTCAAGGAATCAGGAATTATTGCAACAGGTAAACATTTCCCGGGAAGAGGCGAATCTGCGGCAGATGCACATCACGGACTTCCTGTAATTGATATTTCAAAAGAAGAACTTTATGAAAAACACATTAAGCCATACAAGAAAATGATTGACGCAGGTCTTCCAGCAGTTATGACTGCTCACACAGCATATCCTGCACTTGATGATTCAGGTCTTCCTGCAACTCTTTCTAAAAAGATTGTAACAGGAATTCTCAAAGAAGAGCTTGGCTTTAAAGGTGTTGTTACAACAGATGAAATCACAATGGGTGGTATCATTTCTGAATTTGAAGTTAAGGATGCTTGCCTTGAAGCTATCAATGCAGGTTGTGACCTTGTTCTTTTAAGAGATGAAGGCGGACTTATTGATGAAGTTATTCCTGCACTTGTTGATGCAGTTAAAGAGGGTAGACTTTCTGAAGAAAGACTTAATGATGCAGTAACAAGAACACTTAGCGTTAAATACGATTACGGATTCTT
>JAZLCB010000166.1:0-6846 GCA_045614005.1 Clostridia bacterium | reverse complement strand
CGTGCACTATCTCTACAAAGGGTACTACGAATTTATCGGGGTAGAAAGCTTCGTCGAGGTTTTCCACTACGCACTTGCGCACCTTTTGGGGTGCGGATTCACAGTTGGTTTTTATTTCCTTTACTGTGCCGTCATCGTTGTACGAAACATCATAGAACGAGGGTACATATATACCGGGCACTTTGGATACCATCTTTAAGAATTCTTCGCGCGGAAGATTAGCTTCTTTCCACTCTTTGTACACATCCATGCAACTATCCATTATAGCTTCGCCTTCGCCAAGCTGGAAGAAGTCGGCAAATGGCGCAAGACACTCTGCACTATATGCACAAGGACCGCCCATCATTACAAAGGGGTCGCCCTCTTTTCTGTCCTTTTGAAGAAGAGGTACACCTGCAAGCGAGAGCATATTGAGTATGTTGGAATAGCTCATTTCGTACTGCAGAGTAAATGCAACAAAATCAAATTCGCTCACGGGGTCCATGCTTTCCAAGCCATAGAGAGGAATATTATTTTCTCTCATTTTGTCTTCCATATCCACCCACGGAGCAAATACTCTTTCGCACCATGTATCCTCTCTGCGGTTTAAAAGGGAGTAGAGTATCTTCATGCCGAGGTGGGTCATGCCTACTTCGTATACATCGGGAAAGCAGAATGCCACGCGGATATCCACGCTGTTCTTATCTTTAATAACGCTGTTGAGTTCTCCGCCTGTGTAGCGGGCGGGTTTCTCCACAAAGGGGAGAATGTTTTCTATCTTTTGTTTTAGCATTGTATCAATCCTTTTGCCTATAATATGTTTATTTTAGAATGAGTGAACGATTTAGATGCCGTTAAAAATGTGCTTCGTAATAATAAAAATTTTTTCTAATCTTCTCCGTATAATAGCAATTATCATCATTTGAATACTTAATTACAAAACCATTACCTTCAGGCTTTAATTCATCAGATGTTCGTCCAAAATTGCTTCCACACCATGCATCTTTCGGCAAATCATCAGGCGAATAATAGAACCCATAATAATTGGTTGCGGAGCCTATACCGGTTCCGCTACAGTAAACATCAATAACATCCGTATCAGAATAAACTTTTTTCACACCATTAATTTTCTCTGTATCAGTAAAATCATTTTCTCTAATATCTTCTAAAATTGTAGAGTAATTTTCATTTACTAAATCAAAAATTTCTTTTTTTGATGAGTTATCACTTATCATGCTATCAAACCAAATTACGAAAGATATAAATACAATTATTAAAATCAATACTATTGGTACGCAAACTATCAGTATTTTCGTTTTCATTTAATCACCTTTAATCTGATTTTCTTTTGCGGTATTTAATGACTTTACAAGCATCCGCCTGATGACGCCACATTCATTCAATAGTTCCTTTGAAGTTGCTTCTGTTATGCAGTTCGAACCAACAAGCATTTCAATCCAATACTCAGTTTCTACACATTCTTTCAAAGCAATATGAAACTTATTTATAAAATCAGCTTTACTTGCTGCGTAATTTGCTTCGTGTATATTTGCACCAATCGATGTTGAACTTCGAATGATTTGATTTATCAAAACACCTCTGCCTTTCTTTGAATCAATAGCATCACAGACTGATATAATTTTTAGTGCAAGATTTTTTGCTCTCGTACGAAGTTCAGAGTCTTTCATAAATGTTTTCTCCTTGTATGTTTGGTGAAGTTTTGAACTTCCATTCAAAGTGAAGTTGCATACGCAGTGAAGTTTTTGTTTGCACAAAAGTGAAGTTAAGTTTGCCACTTCGCCATCAGGCGAAACTTCACTTACAAAGTAAACTTCACTATCGAAGATAACTTCACTTGCCGCAGGCAAACTTAGTCAATTATTTCATCTTTGATGAAATAATTATAACACAAAAATTAAGTTTTTTCAATACATTCCCCAAGGGTTATGGTACTGTTTTTTAAAATGCAATGTATAAGTCGGTCCTGACTTATTGCTTTGTCCTTTGCAATATGTATATGCAGGGTATATGTGGGGCTTATGCGGTCTACAAAGCATATGGCGTTGCTCGCAGAGTCGGCATATATCTTTTTTTGCCGTGGTTTCGATGTTATTTCGCCTGTTAAGATTCGTTTTCGGATGCACAGGCTGAGCTGTTTTTCGTGCCTTAAATTAAATAATATAAAACCGCCTGCCACAAGGTAGGACACATTCATGCCCGTTGAAGCAAATATATACAGTCCCAGTATCATAACGAGCACACCTATCACCGCCGTGATTTTAAGCATATACGAAAAACCGCGTACAAACCCGAAGTGTGCACACAAAAAAGCCTTTAGTATTATACCGCCGTCAAGCGGAAGAGCAGGCAGCAGGTTAAGAAGTCCGTCGGCTAAGTTTGCAAGAGCAAAAAGGTCGGAAACTTCCTTAGAAAAAAGAGTTCTTATTACAGGGCAGAAAAACAGAAGAAAAAAATTGCACATAGGACCCGAAAGCGATATAACAAGCTGTGATGCGGGTTCGTACATAAGCGGTGCAGACACGGTAAGACCCCATGGCAGAGCCTTTACGGAAAGGGTGCGTATGCCCACCATCCTGCAGGCAATAAGATGAGCCGTTTCGTGGAGGACTACCGCCACCGATACAACTGCAATCCAAAGTGGCGGAAAGAATATAAGCCACATCATAAGCATAAGAGAAAGCCTTAACTTCCTTTTCAAAAAATTCACCTTTCTTCAAAGCGTACAAAGCCCAGGGGATTAATACTTTCCTCGCCGATTCTTATTTCAAAATGCAGGTGCGGACCTGTGGATACACCTGTAGAACCGATTGTGCCTATTTTAGTGTCTTTTTTTACTTTTTCGTTTTCGGCTACGCTTATTGTGTCAAGATGAGCATAAACGCTTGTTATGTCCTCACCATGGTCTAATATTACGTAGTTTCCGCTGTAGCTGTCGCTTCCTACAGCAAGAACGGTTCCCTCCGAAGCGGGTGTGACCGCCTCGCCTTTGGGTGCGCCTATGTCCACACCCTTGTGAAAGTCATCTTTGCCCGTTACGGGGTGTACTCTGGCACCGAAATACGATGTAATTTCGCCCTTTGCAGGAACATACCATTCTCTTTGCGACTTAGTGGGGGTGTTTTCTTGCTTTGGTGGTTTTGGTTGGGACTTTGCTTTTTGTGCTTTTACCTTGGGTGCGGATGGCTCGGAGATTCCCATTTTCTTTTCGGCAGAATCTATAAAAGAAATGTAAGTATTTGCAACAGAAGCGGTTTTTGCTTTTATGCTTCCTGTCACCTTGTTTGCAAAGCCTCGCCACATATCCCACGAGTAGGTGTTGTCAAGACATCGGCTTACAAATGAGGAGGGAGCAATAAAAGAATATATTGTAAATACGGCAAGGAGAATAAGAGAGGCTGCAGACTGTATTTTGGTTCTTTTTTCAAATGATATTTTTTCTTTGGGCACTTTAACTTTGTATCGTCGGTTTGGCTTTTTGTAGCGGTATGACACTATATCACATCCTTTGGCATTTCTTACTAATTATATGTAGGGGTGCATGCTGTTTATTCATTTTGAAAACAATTACCAATGCAAAAATAAATATTGACAAACGGCATTGTCGATGATATAATAGCTACTGTTGAAAGAAGAATATGGCCGAGTAGTTCAGTTGGTTAGAATGCCAGCCTGTCACGCTGGAGGTCGAGGGTTCGAGCCCCTTCTCGGTCGCCAAACAAAAAAGACACCGTTAGGTGTCTTTTTTGTTTGCAATAAGATAAGAGGGGCTCGAACCCTGAGAGGGTTTTTGCGTGAAGAAAACATGCCGGTGGCATGTTTTTAGCAAAAAGATGCGCAGACCGGTACCGAAGCCGAAGGCTTGGGTGGGCAAGCAGGGCAGATGCGAAGCATATGATGCCCCTTCTCGGTCGCCAAACAAAAAAGTCACTTTTGTCTTGATAGACAAAAGTGACTTTTTTGAATGATGTTTGCCTTTGGCAAATGATGTTGGCTTTGCCAATGATGTTCCCTTCGGGAATGATGTGTGCCTTGCGGCACATTATGGCAAACAGCGCATCATTGCTAAACGAAGTTAAGCAGCATCATATTTGCGGAGCAAATGCATCATATCGCCGTAGGCGATACATCATTAAAAAACTTTATTTTTCATGATATAATCATTTAAAAGGAGGCGATTTCGTGAAAGAAAACAAACTTATAGAACTCTCTATGGGATTTTCCGTAGATATAATAAACCTTGTAAAATTACTGAAATCCAACCATGAATCAATCATTTCCAACCAAATAGGCAGAAGTGGTACAAGTATTGGTGCCAACATTCACGAAGCGCAATATGCACAAGGCAAGAAGGATTTTATATCAAAACTTGAAATCGCTTTAAAAGAAGCAAATGAAACCGGGTATTGGTTAGAATTACTTTTTAGAACGAAATATATTGATGAACAAACTTTTAAGACACTATCCTCTAAATGCACATCTATCCGAGTGATGTTAATTGCTTCCTGCAGGACAGCAAAGAAAAATATTGATAAATAATGTCATTTGAGCATTATTTATCAAAGAACAACAAAAAAAAGATTGTCCCTGAGGACAATCGTTTTTCCATTTCCCCCGCAAAACAATTTTACCCAAACCGGAGTGAGTACGCTTTCTTTCCCTTTTATTCCCATTTTTAACCCCAAAAGTAAAAAAGGGTTACTATTTTATGTTAAAAAGTTCACTTTACTTTGAAAAAGTTTTTATATATAATAAGTATATAACGGCATAAAATCAAATCTTGTGCAGACAAGTGTGTAAAACAACGCATACAATCAAAGGAGGATTCTTATGAAAAAAAGATTTCTTGCAGTTTTACTTTGTATGGTAATGTTATTTGTTGCATCAGTCCCCATGTGCGGATTGGCAGACGAAACATTACTGTCGGCGGATTATTCCGATAATGAAATTATCGGTAACGGCAACCTTATAAAGGATCCGGATAATCTTAATCATTTGAAAAATACCAACGGACACGGCTCTTTTGCAGAAGCTGTTTCGGGTAGCCATATTACATGGCAGGACAAAACCGTAAATATAGAAACAGAAGCATCTTTTATTGCAGGTCCTACAAGACTTGCATATACAAGCAACGGAAAGCTTATGGGTCACTTTGTTGACGGCTTTGGTGCAACAACAGGCTGGACCGTAGGAAAAACATATGTATATTCGGTAAGGCTTAAAAACGCAGCACCCGAAAACGACCCTGCCCCTCTATTTGGTATGGCTTTTGGTTGGTATCGTGAAGCAGAGGACAAAGGAGCTGTTGTTTCCTTTGAGGTAACAAATACCGAAGATTACGAAACATACACAGGATATTACACATCTCAATTTGACAAAAATGCATTGAGCTTAGGTTTTGTTTACCCCGATGCTATTATCCCTTACACAGCAAAGGGCGCTAAAATAAGTATGGATATATCAAATGGCGGTTCACTCATGGTAGCAGAGGTTGCTCCCATGCAAATCGTAAGTGAAGTTGTGGGCGAAGATGCAATTTCCGAAGGTGCTACAACCACCATTAAAACAGAAATATTAAACCAGATAGGCGAAAAGGACTATGTAAGTCAGGATGTAACCTATACCGTATTAAATAAAGACAGAACCGAAGTTTCCGACGGACTTACCGTAGAAGCAAACGGTGACGGCACAGCAACTGTTACTGCAGTTAAGGAAGGTGTCTATGTTGTTCTCGCACAGCAGGGCGAACTTCGTAAGGGTGTAGAAATCCTCGTAACACCTTACTTTATGACCGACAGCGAGCTTGGCGAAGACCCCTTATATGAGGTGAAGCTCACTTACGACGGCGATACCGACATGGGCGTGTTTGATGTTCTTGATATAACAGCAGAGGTTGTAGACAGCGAGGGCAGTGCGGGAACTAATGCACAGCAGTTTGCATGGTATCTCTTAAATGAAGACAGAACTATCAAGGTTACAGATGTTGGAGTAAACCTTGAAGTGTCCGAAGATACAAAGTCGGCTTCTGTAAGTCTTGATACTGATGTTGCGGAAGACACATATTACATAATAGCAGAATCCACCGCAGAAGAATCCTTGGCTATGTTAAAGGGCTTGAAGATAAAAGTGGATAAGTCGGGAACGATTACCGATATTATAGAAGCTATTTCAACTAAGCCTGTATCCGACACAGAGGAGAAGCTTGATGTATATATGGAAATCCTCGGTATTTCCGAAGATTATGTAATAGGTGCAGACAAATCCGAGCTTGCTGCAGTACTCTGCAACGGTGCAGACGAAGAGGCACTTGAAGATGCAGATGACCTTAGCGATTACTTCAAGAGAGCAGCGCTTACAACACACTACAATACACCCGGTGAGAATGTTGTTCTTTTCAAAGAGGACGGAACACACAACTTTGAATCGGAACTTGGTATAGACAAGATAGATGATGAAGACACAGGCGTTACACTCTACAAGGCAGCCTTTGCCGAAATGAGTAGTGACGGTAAGCTCAAGTACAAAGCTTCTCTTACAGGCAAGGGCTTTGCGACATATGGTTCTCTTATGGATGCCATAAAGAAAAACCTTATTCTCAAATCCATAGCAAACCCCAAGGACGATGGTGTTGCATACCTTGACGCTATAATAACAGAAGAAAACCTCGCACTTTTTGGCATAGAAGCAGACGAATATTTCGCACTCGAAGGAAGTGCCAAAAAGGCATTTAAGAAAGAAAAGCTCGAATCTGAGAGCTTTGAATCAATACAGGACCTTGCCGATACACTCAAAAAGGCAGAAGACTACAAGATTTCCGAAGATTATGTAATAGGTGCAGACAAATCCGAG
>JAZLCB010000165.1:0-7684 GCA_045614005.1 Clostridia bacterium | reverse complement strand
AACGCTCTCTGTACCTATCTTAAAGCATCCCCAATTACTCGAAACCCTGCAGTCCGAAACATCTATATACTCACAGGGCAAAAGTGTGGTGGCCTTTATGCATATGCCGTCGTCACCCGATACTATATCGCAATTTTTTATGCTTATATATGAAGAGGAATCTATGTCTATTCCATCGTTATTTGCATTTACATCGCTATGGATTTTTATGCCGTCTATATCAACATGCGAGCTCTTATTGATATGCAGACACCACGCGCCTGCATCTGTGAGGCTTATCCCCTTAAGCTTTACATTCTCAGCCTCTACCACTCTCATAAGGAAGGGTCTTACCTCGTCTCTTTCACCTTGAAAAACAGCTCCGTTTCCGCAGATGACACCGCTACCTTCTATTGTGACATTTTGCACCTTGGCTATAAGCACAAGGCACTCCCCTCTTTTTCTGCCTACGGCATCTACAAAGGATACCTCGTTTTCGGGGTAATCACGAGTATCCTCCGAGCCAAAAATAACTGCACCTTCCTCTAAGATAATATGCGAATTATCTCTTAAAGTGAGTGTACCGCATATGTACTTTCCCTTTTCAAACACAAGGGTTTTACCATTTTTTGCACAATCATCTATAGCACTTTGAACAGCGGTTGTTTGTATAGTCTGAGCGTCTGCAATTACGCCGTATTCCTTTATGTTTTTCATGTCGGATTCTCCTTTTTTAAAAGCTAAACCCATTATAACCAAAAAGGACTAAAATTTCAAGGCTTTTACTTTACTTTGATTGGTGTCATATTTTGCGGAACGAAGTAAATTTTTTTGGAAAAATTGCTCACATAATATTGAAATGGGCTTTAAAGTGTGATAATATTATATAGGAATGACCAGAATGCCAAATACATAGGAGGAAACTATAGTGTCTACAAGCGAAAGAAAACCGATTTACGGTAAGCTTACCGTTATTTGTATGATGCGTTGCGAGGAATTGGCAGCAAAGATAGATTTCTACTTAAAGAGATTCCGTAGCGAATTCGAAGATGAAGAAACCTATATTGCCAAGATTAAGTGTCCCCGTTTCGGCTCGGGTGAAGCTAAGTGCGTAATCAACGAAACCGTAAGAGGTAACGATATATTTATTATATGTGATGTATTCAATCACGGCGTTACATATAAGATGTACGGTGTAGAAAACCACATGAGTCCTGATGACCACTATCAGGATCTTAAGAGAATCATTGCCGCAATAAGCGGTAAGGCAAGAAGAATTACCGTTGTTATGCCTATGCTCTACGAAGGCAGACAGCACAGAAGAACAACAAGAGAATCCCTCGACTGTGCATTAGCACTTCAGGAACTCGTTAATATGGGTGTTACAAACATTCTTACTTTTGATGCACACGATGCAAGAGTTCAGAATGCTATTCCGATTTCGGGCTTTGACGATGTTCAGACAACATATCAGATGTTAAAGGCTCTTACAAGAGCAGTTCCCGATATAAACTACGACAAGGAATCTACAATAGTTATATCTCCCGACGAGGGCGGTATGCAGAGATGTATGTACTATTCCTCCGTACTCGGTCTTGACCTCGGTATGTATTACAAGAGAAGAAACTACTCTGTAATAGTAAACGGCAAAAACCCCATCGAAGCTCACGAATACTTGGGTAACAGCGTAGAGGGTAAAGACGTAATGATAGTAGACGACATGATATCCTCGGGTGAATCCGTACTCGATATCGGTGCTAAGTGTAAGGCACAGGGCGCAAGAAGAATATTCATCTTCACCGCTTTTGGTCTCTTCTGCAACGGTCTTGACGCTTTTGACGAAGCTTACAAAAAAGGTCATATAACAAAGGTATTTACAACAAACCTTGTTTATCGCATACCCGAACTCAAAGATAAAGAATGGTACTGCGAAGTAGACATGTCCAAGTACATCTCCTTACTTATAGATACTATAAACCACGATGAAACCATAAGCCAGCTTCTTGTTCCTGTAAACAGAATCAAAGCTCTTATGGAAAAGCACAAAGCCGAGCTCAAAGAGCAGGTTTCTATGTTTGAAGAAAACAAATAAAAATGGTATTGTAAAAAAGCGCAGAGCGCTTACAGGCACTATTGACATGTTTAATGGTGTTAAAATACAGTAAACCATTTCAAATTATATAGAACTCCGCAGAATTTGCGGAGTTCTATTGTTTTTGCTTATAAGCTCTAAGCAAGTTTCGCCGTTGGGTTAACCCGAAGGCGAAAGCACTTGCGTTAATAGCGGAATATGCTCGCAAAGCTAAAAATAATAGAAATCTGCAGTTTTTGCAGATTTCTATATGTTTTAATCGTTTTTGTCTTATTTAATACTGTGGCGATTCGGCCCCGGAGCCTATAAGCGGTCTGCGCTTATTTTACATCCGCACTATCAGTATCTTCCAAGCAGAAGACGTTTTACTATCGGATACAGCACATCTGCCATATGACAGAAGCCGTAATCGTTGGGGTGTGTTCCGTCAACGGTGCTGTTGAACGGACTTTCCGTACCCAAAAGGCTTGCTCCGTCTACAAAGTATACATTTTCATCGCCGGAGGCAACTGCCTTTATGTACGAGTTCATTATTGTAATTCTTCTGTCGCGAAGAAGGGGGTTATTTTGCCTGTATTCATTTACAAGATTAACAGGAGCTGTCATCATGATAATCGGGATATCAGGATGCTTTGCGCGGATTGTTTCGTAGAAGGGATAGTGAGTCTTCTGAAGGTGCTCCAAGGACACTGCATTGTAGTCGTAGTCCATAACAAACATGGACATATCCATATCGGCTATAAACTCTGCCACGAGTTGCTCGCCCCTGCCCGCTCCCGAAAATCCGAGGTTAACATGGCGGAAGCCTACCTTTCTTGCAAGTATGGCAGGATAAGCCATACCCGGCCTCGAAGCACATCCACCCTGTGTAATGGATGAGCCGTAGAACACTACGGGCTTTTCTACCGCGTAGTCACTCGGCGCTTTAACACTTGCGCCCTCTTTAAGACCAACAAAAACCTTGTCTACATTGTGATAAAGCGGGAAGTTTATTGTAATCTCTCTCGATGCACTGTGTTTTAAGTCCACAGAACCGCTGTAGGAGCCGTCCTCTTTGGTATTGGGTATAAAAACATTGCAAAATGCATCCTCATCGCGCGAGCCTTCGGGTCTTATATACATATCAAAACCCTTCATTCCCGTATCTGCCATGTGGTGCATAACATAGGACTGCTCTCCGAGACAAGCATACAAAACCACATAGGGCGAATCGGTAATGAATCTTACCTTTGCTCCTGCGGTATGAGTCATAACCACCTTTGCCACATCGTTTAAGTCTGCTCTTTGCTTAAACTCCATGGGCAGTCTGGTAAAAATGCCTGTTTCCTCTGCCTTGTACAATCCTTCAAGGCTAAAAGGCTTTTCGGTTACGCTATAGAACTTTACATCCTCGTATTCGGTAGATTCCGGTTTGTAATTTATATCGATTTCCCAAATATTCTTTGCCATAAAAATAACCTCCGGTTAAAATCAAGTTTTATCCGAGTACATTATAACTTGAGTCGGACACCGTGTCAACTGTTTTAAAAACTTTATAAATCAGCTGATTTCTCTGCCTCCGTCACCCGTATCGGTAACGTAGAACGAAGCCTTGTGACCGAATTTATCTTCGTAAGCTTTGCCTACTGTTTCTATAAATTCATCCACACAAGAAGATTTTATTATTGCTACGGTGCAACCGCCAAAGCCTGCGCCTGTCATTCTTATGCCGAGTACGCCCGATATTTTTCTGCCCTCGGAAACTACAAAATCAAGCTCGGGACAAGTAACCTCGTAGTCCTCTCTAAGCGAATCGTGCGACCTGTTCATACAATCGCCAAATGCCTCTATATTGTTATTTTTCATTGCTTCGACACTTTCGCGGACACGCTCGCACTCATAGACAACATGCTTTATCCTCTTTCGTGTGACGGTGTTTTTGATTACAGCTTTGTTTTCTTCAAACAGCTCGCTCGTTACATCCGAAAGCTCTTTTATGCCCGAAATTACGGTTTTAAGCGCGTTTAATCCTTCCTCGCACTCATTTCTTCTCTCGTTGTATTTGGAGCTTCCAAGGGAATGTTTTACATTTGTATTGGTAAGTACTATTTTGTAATCTTGGAGTTTCAGAGGAATATGCTCATACTCAAGTGTTGCACAGTTTAAATATATAGCGTGGTTACTCTTACCCATTGCCGAAGCAAACTGATCCATGATACCGCATTTAACACCTATAAAATTGTGTTCTGCCCTTTGAGATATAAGTGCCATTTCCACCATATCTATTTCTTTGTTTATACCTGCATTTTCATTTGCAAAGGTTGCAAGACAAAGAGCGGTGGAAACTTCTATAGCCGCCGATGAGGATAGCCCTCCGCCATGAGGCACGGTATCATCATAGAGCATATCGCATCCCGTAACATCGTAGCCTGCTTTAATAAGCTCTGTTGCCACACCAAGCTGATAATCACCCCATTTGAGCTTACCCTTTAAGGTATGCATATCTTCTATGGTGGTTTCTACCATTATATCAAGGTCGGTAGCCTTAAGTCTTATTACACCGTCGTTGCGTTTTCGTGCAATTACGGTAGTACCCATGGTAAGTGCCGCAGGCATAACATAGCCACCGCAATAATCTATATGTTCGCCTATAAGATTAACTCGACCCGGGGAAGTGAACACTCTCATTTCACCCTCACCATACAGCGCTGCGAACATCTTTTTCATTTCATTAAGTTTCATTGCTTCCTCCCAAACTATGCATAAATGCATCAAATGCTTTTATGCCATTTTCGTCACGCTTGTACACTCCTGCATGCTCAAGCACCTTTACAAACACTTTGCCCACCTCAAGTTTAAGGATTTCATTTATATTGAACTCATTAGCCTCGGGGTGAGTGTGCATAATTTCCTCTGCCCACTCTTTATGTGCAGAGGTTTTTTCGTTTTCTGACATATCTTTACCACTTATAATTGCATCTGCTACGGCATCAAGCTCTTCTACAAGTCTTGACGGAAGAACAGCAAGCCCCATTACCTCAATGAGTCCGATGTTTTCCTTTTTAATATGATGAAGCTCTGCGTGAGGATGATATACACCCAACGGATGCTCGTCTGTTGTAATATTGTTTCTTAAAACCAAATCCATTACATACTTGCCGTCCTGCATACTTGCAATGGGGGTAATAGTATTATGCTTTTCGCCATCGGTTTGTGCAAAGATAAATGCATCCTCGTCCGTATAGTTTCTCCACTTTGCAAGAATTTTGTCGGACAAATCTATAATATCATCCGCTTTTTCGGATTTAAGACGAATTACGGACATGGGCCACTTAAGTGTGCTTACTTCCACATTTTCAAAGCCTTTAATTTTATAAAACCGTTCACTTTCTGCCCTGTGCATGGCAAAAACATGATTTCCGCCCTGAAAGTGCTCATGACTCAGGATAGAACCGCCAACAATGGGCAAGTCAGCATTTGAACCTATAATATAGTGATTAAACTTACCGACAAAATCCAGAAGCTTGCAGAATACACTTCGATCAATCACCATGGGAGTATGCTTTGAATTAAGTAGTATGCAATGCTCATTGTAATACACATACGGCGAATACTGAAGTCCCCACCTCTCACCGCAGATATCAACGGGGATAATTCTGTGGTTTTGCCGTGCGGGATGGTCCGCCCTTCCCTCATAGCCCTCGTTTTCTATGCAAAGCTGACATTTGGGATAAGATATATCCGATGCAAATTTTGCCTCGGCAATAGCCTTGGGGTCCTTTTCGGGTTTGGAACGGTTTATCGTCATTTCTATTTTACCATATTGCGAATCTATTGTCCACTTTATATCCTTTTTGATTCTGTACCGTCTTATATAGTTGCTGTCACAGGATAACTTATAGAAATAGTCTGTTGCTTCTTTGGCAGAAACGCTGTACATATTATTAAATTTTTTTATAACCGCTGAAGGGCGGGGTGTCATCACATCCATAACTGCAGCATCAAACATATCTCTGTATATAATGCTTTCGCGGACAAGCCCTTTTTCCACTGCAAAATCGGTTATTGAAGTAAGTATTTCACCAAGCTCATCAACACTTTCGCACACACTTCCTGTTCTCTCGTAAAAATCAAGCTTTATAAGTGCAAGAAGCCTGTTTTGAACGTAAATTTTGTCACATTCCTCTATGAGCCCCGTAAGTATTCCGTACGAAATTAATTTGTCAATTTGATTATTTATATCCACAAGTGCCTCCACGATATCTTATATAGTAGCTTAATTATATCAAACACAGCGCCGTATTTATATATGCCATTATTATGAAAAATAGCATTTTCTTACCCAAGCGTAGGTTGACACTTTTTTAAAAACGTGCGATAATACTTATCAAGGTGATGTAAATGATAATTTTCAACCATGACAAACTTATGAAAACAATCAAAGACTTTTATGAACTTACCAAAGCAACCACAAGCATATGGGACCCTGACTTCAATCAGATTATGGTATATCCTTCTTCTCCGAAACGCCTGTGCAAAAATGTAAAGGAAAACTTATGCGGAAATCAGAACTGCTTTAAATCTGACAAAAAAGCCTGCATAATTGCCACACAATCAGATGCGCCATACATATTTTCCTGCCATGCAGGGCTTCTTGATGCAGTAATTCCGGTACGCTACGAAAACAAAATCATTGCCTATATAATGTTCGGGCAAATACGCGATGCCGAAGAAAAATATGTAAATTTAAGTAGTGTAAAAAGGAACTGTAAAAGATACGGAATGACCGAAGAAGAAATTGAAGAATATTTTAAAGAACTTCCTATATTAACACATGAGCAAATAACAGCAGCCGCAAACTTCCTCTCCATGTGCACCATATATCTGTATGTAAGTCAATCCATCAAAATTGAAAAAAACGAGCTGGTTTCTGCAATAGACAGCTATATTTCACAAAATATAACCAAACAGATCAGAATAGAAGATTTATGTAACCGGTTTAATATATCCCAAAACAGTTTGTATGAATTATCGCACAAATACTTTAATACATCTGTTTCAAATTATATTTCTCTTAAAAAAATCGACCTTGCAAGGCACTACCTTACAACAAGTCAATTTGCTGTTTCGCAGATAAGCGAAATGGTAGGATTTACCGATTACAACTACTTTATCCGAAGATTTAAAAATCAAACAGGATATACTCCTCTGGCATACAGAAAAAATTTTCCTCACAATATACTGTAAACATAAAGCGAAAACTTTTTTGTATTTATATTCGAATGGTTTTGTTTCTTGACTTGATATTAAAATTTTAGTAGCCTAACTCAAGTTCACAGCCCCGAAATGCTGTGATACACCATACAAAGGAGCCCTTTACATATGGAAACTGTTTTTAATAAAGATATACCAAGTAAATACAGCCCCATACCCTTCTGGTCGTGGAACGAGAGATTAAGTGTAGACGAAACCCGCCGTCAGGCAGAAGAAATGCACAAAGCCGGCATGGGCGGATACTTTATGCACGCAAGAGGCGGACTCCAAACCGAATACATGGGCGAGGAATGGTTTGACAACATATCTGCAGGCATTGAGGTTGCAAAGGAAAAAGGCATGGGTGCTTGGGCTTATGAC
>JAZLCB010000164.1:0-54502 GCA_045614005.1 Clostridia bacterium | reverse complement strand
AGCCGTCGCCAAACTCACTTTTCTGAGTTTTCAAAGCTCTCTGACCGGATGCCGTATTGCTGTAGTACCAAGCTAGACCTATCCATATAGCACACAAGACAATCACGGAAATTACTATTCCGAGGACACCTGCAACTACATGGTCTTTGGATTCATGCAGATAATAGGCAATACAGCCTATAGCGACTAAGGGTAATAATGAAAGAAGAATACCTATTAAAATCCCGCCTACTGTCATAAGAACGCCTCCCGGTCAATTGCACTGTTGCCTATATAACTCACTGCTTATAGCCGACTGCAACGCTTGTTGGAACGAGTAAGATGTGGTCAGTTGGTCAACTAACATCTGCGTAAACACGCCACGCAGAAAGCTCTCATAGCGTTCCGTAAGTAGCTTGATACAGTCATCAGCAACAACCTGAAGACCTGAATAGTCCAAGGATACCAAAACCTGCTTAAAGATTTCCGTAGGACGATAGCCATAAGAACCGTATCCGTCTCTACTGAACAGTATCTTCTCCAAGTTCTGCTCTTTGGTGAAATACTCCTTTATCGCACCGGATAATGCTTCCTGCAAGTCCTCAGGCTTTACTGCGGACAATTGCTTCTCTAGTGTACTTTCAAATACCTCATCACTTACATTAAGAACTAACTGCATAGACATACCTCCCGTATCATGCTTACATATAATAACGATTACGGTTTTACTATATGTGTAGATATGACCGGTGCAAGGTCTATAAGTTCTAAAATGTGCTTGGTATCCTCATACCCATCTAGGGTACCACCGCGTTCTTCAATATACTTATTCATCGCCTGAACCAACGCGTCTCTGTCAATTAAGTGCATAATCATTTTAATAGCCTCGTATCCGGAATGGTTTTGAACATCAGCAAAGCCCCGAGATAAGTTATCAGGTCATCCAATTCGATGACGCACCCCGACCTCAACTCCTTTATGGCTTCATATGTATGCTCAAACATGTAATAGACATCTGCCCTAGTCCACTTCTTCGCACACTCTTTTAGCGGAGACTTGCTGTACTTGGATTCAAAGCATTTGTCCAATTCAACCATCGTGCGCAATATCTGATAAAGGATATTCTGTAAGTCACCTTCATAGTGTTCTACGATGTATGACAAAGCATTGAAGTTGCGGTCGGCTACCGCCATCTGTATATCCTCGTTGGTATAGGTAGCCTGCAAATCGAACAGCGATACTATCTGATTCTCAGTTAAAATCATTTTGGTTTTAATAGCATCAAGGCACCGGCAGATGCTCTTAGCCTGAAAGTAGTTACGAGCATGCTTGGCTGTATATTCCAAGGTCTTTTTATCAAGTTCCGGGAAATCTGATTTCAGGTACTTCGTCAAGTGCTTAGAATCGATAGCATCAATGGATACCGTACTGTCCGGGAAGAACTTGTTCAACTTGGAGATATCTCGGTCATCCTCGTATAT
This sequence comes from Clostridia bacterium, assembly GCA_045614005.1. Classification (GTDB taxonomy): domain Bacteria; phylum Bacillota; class Clostridia; order UMGS1810; family UMGS1810; genus RGIG8748. Next base: position 53,042 of record JAZLCB010000164.1, on the reverse strand, counting down.
AAGAACTAAGGTGCCGATGATAGGCATCCTCAGAATCTTATCAGCCAATTCTTTTGTCAGACCGCTGATAAAGGATTTATCATAGCGTACTACATAAACCTGAGGCTCCAACGGGATAATCTGATACCGGGACATTAGGTTGATAACATCCATGACAGTCTGATATTCGAGCTTAGACCCTATCTTGGAAACCAATATCTCGATGTACTTATCCTTGATGCCATACTCAGCCCCTCCGAAGATATAGAACTTCTTCGGCTTATCGCTGAATACGCTTAAACCCGCGTCTTGGATAGACAGCATTAGAAACTTTCCTCGATAAAATCCTTAAATACGGACAACGGGATTATTGCCAAGTCCCTGCCGTCCCATGCGATGGAAAACATGTTTACCTTATCATCCACAGAATTTGACTTATACAACGCCTGAGCGTCTGCAAGATTAAAGTTAAGGGAGTTGCCCTTGGTCGCATTGTTCTTCAACCCCGGGATAATATTTAATTTCTCAGGGTCGAATACTCGTATGGAAGTCATTACCCATGTGTTGTCGGATAACTGTGTTCCGTTATCTACGAACAGCACGGGATATCTGCCCTTGGACATGGCTTCATTACAAATCTTGAACCAATGGCACTTCATAAAGACCACATTACTACGCTCAGTATCATGCGTCTTGCACTCACCAAGCCAATGGCTTGACTTTACATCTCCCGGAGCGGTAGGGCGGGAACCACTACCGGTCACCTGCCCCCATCCGAGATACTTTGAAATCATCTGTTCCTGACGATTAGAAAAATACTTATTATTCATCAACCTCATACTCCGGGATTATAGATTCACCCGCGTCGGATACTTCCGCCACATCCAAGCCATTATGATTAATGTCGGCAATAATGAACTGACGCAGTTTCTCATAATACTCAGGGTTTGCCTGAAGATAGTCATAAACCTTAGCCAAGCCGTTTACCTTGATGACCTTATCATCAACCTCTAAAGGTTCTTTTGTCTCAGGGTCACAAACAATATACCACCCCATATTCTTCCTGATAATTTCATAGCGCTTGATAGCGAGGTTAGCAAACTCGAAGTCAACGCGAAGACCGGACTGAGCCATCAGGTAATACTCAGCAGACTTTCTGTCGAACGGAGCTGACTTCTGCTTCTTGACCGTAACGGAAATCTTATAGCCGGCGGGATTCTCTGCGGACTTCTTCAACTCGTTGCCTAAGAAATCAACCGGGTCGCCTAAAGTGAACTTCAAACGCAGTGAGGCATAGAACTTGATAGCATTACCACCCGGCGTATTATCCACATAGGGATTGTCCATGTTTGTACGAATCTGATTGATGAATATCATCGTACAGTCATAACGCTGAAGCATCTGAGTAATCTCACGGCAGAAGACGGTTACCCTGCCTGCCAACGATGAAGCAAATGCCTGCTTCTCGTCATCAAGCTTCTTATCCAACTCGGCTTTGGTTACCAATGACGGGATGGAATCCAAGACGATTAAACCGACTTCACCGGAAGCTATCAGCTCCCTAATCTTCTGAAGAATAGCCTCAGCCGGAATATCCGGTGGTTGCATGACGGCAATAGCCATATTGCTGATACCGAGAACTGAAGCCCATTTCTTATCGAATGAGTGTTCAAGGTCAATGTAGAGAACCTTCTTAGGTCCTCTGTCGTTCAAATCCTGCAACTCTATCTTCTTATCCTTCTTGCCCTTAGCCACTTGTTCCTGAAGTCGCATAGCTTCTTCCGTGAACTCAGCAGTAAAGATATCCAAAGCATTCTTACAGATATCAATAGCCGATGTGGACTTACCGCCACCGGGCATACCGTAGAACTCAGTCAGAGCGGCCCTCGGGACACCACCGTAGGTTGACCAATTCAATGAAGGTGACGAGAACGGAATCTTCTTACCGCCCGTCTTATTTACGCTCTCCATCAAATCAGGACATGCCCATTCTTTTTCACATTTCTTTATGATATCAGCATAGACACCCATAAATACATCTCCTTATATTACTATGTTGTTTAACCGGTAGTCGGGAATCTCAGGCTTTTCCTCCGGGACTACCTCGCCAACGGGAGGCTTTTCACCGGTGCGCCTTGCATCCCACACCTTCTTAGACCCCATTATCAGTTCCTTAGAAAAAGATATCTCAGCCTCAACTCTAGTTATGACAGACGCATAGATAATGGACATCAGCTTGTATTCCTCGTCCAAACCATCAGCCTCCGCGTCCTTATCCTTCGACTTGCTACGCTGTTTTATCTTCAGCTTTACGATTTCATTATGCTGTTTGAACTGAGCCAAAGCATTAGATACGGAGAACAGCTTTAACGGGAGGGATGTAAGTATCCACTCCAATTCCTTATCGGTAATAGGAGTATCTGCATCCCGGAACCGTAAGAAATTTTGGTTCAGTTCTCGAAAATACAGCTCAAAATACTTATCGTAGATTTCATCCACTAAAGCATCTGCTGAAGCGAAATCCTCTCTCAGGGATTCTAGTGCCTTAGAAATATCACTCATTTTCAAGAACCTTATTTTCGGCGGGATTAACCGGAGGTACCATCTGCTGAATGCTTAAAGACTGAATGTCACTGACATTATCCATAAGGGCGACAGCAAGCACCTTAGCCAACTGCATATTGGCTACGCGTCCAACGGTAGAACCGTTGCATATAACTTCATAGGGTAAAAACTGCATAAATCATCCTCCTGATTTTGGTGTTGTTGGCGTACACAGATAGGTCATAGCTGTTTCCGCCTGATATTGGGTAAGTTTCAAATCCTTATTCATATTCATAACGACATTCGCCGTTTTAAGACAGATAAACACATGAGCGTCCCCGTACTTAGATAACTTATCCTGATAGTGGTACGGAATCATCGTTCGAGTAATATCCCTCAGGAATACGAATTTAACAATGTTACACAAGAAGCTGTGGAACCCCTCAAACCACTTCACGAAATTGGTACCTGAATTGCTGACTTCATCCACGATTTTGGTGATTTCAGCATTGTCCTTCTTGACCAAAGCGTTAAGCAGATTAAAGTAATCATCGTAGTCCGGAAGGTCTAATGCCTTTACAAGGAGTTCGGATGTAACATTGTTACCGAACGCCAATGTCTTATCAAGCATGGTGATGGCATCACGCAGACCGCCATTAGCCAAACGCGCCAAATATGACAAAGCCTCGTCCTCGTAAGTAATCTCCCTGCCGGAACTTATCTCCGAATCCAAAATGAACTTCAGACGCTTGTAGATATTCTCAGCGCTTATCTTGGACAGCTTAAAGGTCTGTACCCTAGAGATGATAGTGTCCGGGATTTTCTCCGGATTCGTAGTACAGAAAATCCATACTGTGCTAGCAACTTGTTCTTCCAAACATTTAAGAAACGCCTGCCATGCCGTATTGGAAAAGCTATGCGCCTCGTCACAGATGATTATCTTATACCTACTGCCCATCGGGAACTGAGAAGCCTCACGGATAAGTTCGCGAACATCATCAACTCCGCTGTGGGAGGCCGCATCGACCTCGATGATATTCTGCATATTGCCGTTGAGGGTTTTGGCTATCAGTCGCCCAAGCGTAGTCTTACCGCACCCGGCAGGACCGGTAAACAGAAAATTCCGGTTGCTCAGGCGGGATGATTCGCACATAGTCTTAACTATGTCAACGATTACCTTCTGACCAATAACCGAATCAAAGTCACTAGGTCTGTATTTATTAGCCAAGCTCATTAAGCCTAATCCTCCCCACGGGTTATAGTCGGGCTGAAAGTCTGATTTATTGCTATAGTAAGTCCCTGAACAAAGGCTTCGTCATTAGACATTTCTTCATGCCCTAGCATCGTAAGTGCCCCGTGAACCCATTCATGAATAAGTACCTGACGCTTTAACGCATCAGGCAAACTTTTACGCAGAAGTATTCGTCCCTCGCTGTGAAGCACTCTGCCCTGAATAATCTCATCCCGGCAGATAGGTTCGATATTATCGACTTCTTCGATTTCAAACGGTATTCCTAAAATAGATATTTGCATAGATTCTCCCACATATAATAACGATTATGACCGGAGAATAACGGTCGCTACCACTCTTTACACTTGTAGAAATACCGGCACCGGCTAGGCGTACACCATGTATCGCCCTTAGGTAATTTAGCCGGAGGGATGTTCTTGGCTACAGCATCTTGAACCTCCGAGAACATTGACCACACCTGATTCATGTCATCCTTGGTTATCTTGACCTCATAGCACTTAAAGGTACCATTGACCCTATCCTGATATAAAACCAACGCATTATTAAGGCGTAGGAGCGTACAATAGCACCGCACTTGGTCTAAGTGTTGTGGCTTGATGTCTGTAAGCTTCTCAAAGCTCTGATAATCTGATGTCTTGATTTCAAGGAGCCAATACTTGCCCTTCCAAAAGATGATTCCGTCCGGTGCAAACTTTATCGGTACCGGCTCGAATATCTCAACCTTGGTTTCATAGCCACGGTTATAACAAGTGTATTTATAAGGCAGTCCCATCCACTTGATGTACTCAGAGACATCTATCCAATCCTTGCCAAGCCTCTTGGATAAAATCTCCTGAATGGTCTGATGGCATGCCGTACCAACCTGAGCCGTGAAGCTCATTGTCCGGTCAACCACCTTTTCCTTTTCAGGAGCTACGCCCCTAAGACGAAACCAACTGATTCGCTTGCACCGGATTTGGGATGGTGCAAAAGTCTTAGACGGCGTATCTTCTTCCTCAGCAAGGATGGATTCGTCTAAAGCCTGCTCGTACAAATCAAGGAACTCACAGCTCGATGACGAGTTGAACCTAGCCTTATGTAAACTTTCTATTGACTGAAAGCCCATTACATTCCCTTACCGGCAAGAACTGTTGTGAGTGTATCCGACCAAAAGATGAAGCCGTAAACCTGCTCAACGGGCTTGCCATTGTCATCCTCTATCGCTCTGCTCATAGGAGCCAAGTTAATCCTATCGGTATCGAAGTTAGCCAATACGCTCTTGATGTAGTCGATATCGAAGTTGACCGTGTAGTTCTTAGTAGCCTCTACGGGCATGGAGTAGCTGTTGGAAACTGTTGAAAGCGTAAGCGTCTTATTATCGACCGTAAAGTTCAGCACCTTATCCTTATCGGAGTTAGCCAAGATAGCATTCTGATTAATGAACTTAACCACCGGCACAATGTCCAAAGTGATGAACTCATCCGGATGCTTGAACTTATCAAGGACAATCTCAGCATGATAACTGCCTACGGATTCATCATCCTCGTATCTCGGAGTGAACTGAGTAATCATCGTATAGCTATCTGCCTCGATGGTCAGGACATAATCCCTATCCGCCTTAGAAATCACGGCACTCTCCGGAATAGTTGTAAACAGATTGACTAAAGATGCCGGCAGGAGGCAGGTACTACCGAAGTCGCATGCCTTGGAATAGACAAACAAGCCTCTGTCCATGTCGCCGGTGATGATGTCCTTCTTATCGCTAACCCATACATTCTTATAGACCGGACGCGTCTCTGATTCAGACAGAGCATACAACTGATGGTCTTTTACGAACTGCCACTCAGCGGGCTTGATTACAACTGCGCCCGTTGTAGAGTATTGGTCAATAGGCTCAGTGAGCTGAACATCATTGACATCCAATACCTGAGGGATGGCAAACTTACTCGTACCGGCATGAACATACAGTCCGTTGTCGATAAACTCCAAAGTCACGACATCGTTTTCGATGCTGTCGATGAGGTTCTTGAACTTAGAACAATCGACAATGATGGAAGCCGAAGTGTCTGTGTCACCGGAACCCTTCAAAACCATTCTCGTTTTAATCCCGGTCGCCTCAATATTAACTTTAAGCGTGTCGCGGGTAGCCGTAAGCTGAACGAGATTACTTCTGTAGTAAAACTTAGTGATGTTTGCCTTGATAATGCCAAGACCCATAACAGTCTTCAACGGCTTGGTACTCAAAGTAAATTTCATGTGTAGATTCCTCCATTTATGATACTTGCTGTAAATTGAACACTACTTTGTCTTCGATGTGATTTATAAAATCATCCTTACTTATATGATAACGATTGATGTAATCAGATATGAATTTGTCCATATCTTCAGACCACTCGCCATCAACGCCGAGAGCCTTATCGCCCTCCAACTTAACACCGTCCTTCTTATGAACGGGAAGGGGGTATTCCATCTCGAACAGATGATACTGAACCCATGTGATTTCTGATTCAGTAAGACTAGCCGGGTCTTCGATGGATGCGGGCTTAGTGTAAATGCAAGGGTATGCAAGACCATACCATCTCAGTGTAGTAGTAACATCGCAGTTAATCTTGAACGGCAGGAAGTTGCCGGCTTCGCTCATAAGCCTGCTCAGAATCTCGCCTGCCTTATCGGCATTACGGATAGGAGCCTCGGCAATAAACTCATCGTGAACCGGAAGTAAGATACGACCTCCGATTTCATGCCACTCTTTGTCATTGAACACTTTAAGAATCGCTATCTTCGTCAGCTCGGCCGCACTGCCCTGAATGATACTGTTGACGCACTTACGCGTAGCCTCGGCGATGAGCTTTGTATTATCAATAACCTTGATATGGTCAAAGTCTGCCAACTCACGCATGCGCCTATAAATCTGTCCCTTATACTCGTACCGGGCAAATTCCTTTTCGAGCTTGGCAATAATCCTTGCCGGAATCTCGTTCTTATTCTTCAGGGTCTTCGGGTCTAACGGGTCAATGTCCGGATTTACATAACCCTTATCAGGTACAAACTCATAAGGCTTTAACTGCATGTCCGGGATGTGTCTGCGTCTGCCAAGAATAGTCTCAACGAAACCATACTTACGGGCATCGTTCTGAGCCTTCTCCATGAACGCCTTCAGGTTAGGAAAAGCGCCAAGCACGGCATCATAGATTTCTTCGGCTCGCTTTGTCTTGGCTTCAACCGTCATCGATTCGTCTCCGCCGAACAGCGATTCGCCGATGGTCATAGTGGACATACCATAACAGATACCAAGTACCATGACTTTGGCATAGCCTCTACGCTCCTTACCCTCGGGCTGATTAGCTCCGGTAATAGGGTTGAACTCCATACATTCTTCATAAGGAACCTTGAACGCCAATGAAGCGATGGTTGCATAGATATCCTTACCCTCCTTAAATGCCTTCAGCATGTTCGGGTCTTGGGACACAAACGCAGTCATTTTCGGCTCTTGTTGCGAGTAGTCGCTAGACAATATGACATAGGGCGGAGTTACATGCCTAACATAGCACTTATCCACCGGTCTGCCTAAAAGACTACATTTGAGGGTAGTAGTAGGTAAAGTATGGATAACCTCATTAACACAGAGATAGGTTTCATCCGTATTGTATAAGGCAATCCTATCATCAACCTTCAAATCGATGACATCGCACGGCTTACCCTCAAACATGGTAGTAACAGAATCATAGCTGTCTAAAGTGATGGTGACGGTACCATCGATAGGCGTACACTGAAGATGCTTCTCCATCGCCGGGGTAGCTCTGAACTGATGACGGATATCCAACGCGTGTGACGGGATATTCTGAACATTCGGGTCAGCACTAGCCATACGACCGGTATCGGCTCCGATACTCTTAAAGGTAGAATGTACCCTGCCGTCATCTCCGGTAACATCCGGGAGTTTATCCACGAACGAACCGATTAAGGTCTTTAAGCTCCTAACCTTCAACAACTGAGTAGTCATTGGAAGCTTCAACTTTTTAAGTACGGACTTATCAGTGGACTTGATGTCTAAGCCCATCATATCTATAAGCAGATATTTTACATGGTTGTTACTAGACCAATTGAACTCTTTACTCGTCTTAAACGGAGATTTTCCAAGAGTTACTGCATCGGTCTTAGCGATAACATCCTTAACCATATCGGCAAGGACACCGGCTTCCTTATCCAAACGAGCGTGGTAACGAACTTTGAGAACAGCCGAAGTTGACCGGTCAAAGTAAATACCGGTGCGGTGCATTAAAGCACAAACGCGAATCATAGGGAACTCGATATTCCAAACGAGGTCTGCTATCTTTTCCAAATGGTTTTTCTGACACTTGGGATGCGCTTTGGTTACATAAGGCAACTGCCAACGGAACAGCTCAAATGTGATTTTCGCGTCGTTGGCCGCATATAGCTTGGCTACATCCGGCTTACAGAACGGGAACAGTGCCGGACTGAAGAAGTCTGAGAACTTCTTCGGGTCGGTTGTACCGCCCATGACATATTTAGAATAGAGTTGTTTTAATCCGTTCTTAGGCTCGTTCTCCTTCAAACAGCGCCAAGCAAGGATGACATCGTAATAGCAGACCGGAATCATATCTACATGCAAGTCCTTGTAAATCATAGCCAAGTCGAAGTCCGCGTTAGCAAATATCATCTTGGTCTTGGCATCTACGAACAGTTGGAACTCAGCCTGAACTTCTTCGTAGGTGAGCTGATTCTTATACGGCGTGTTGAATATCGGGACTATATGCTTGCAGGGAATATAACACTCCACCCCACCGGGATAGTAGAGTGAAGCGCCTACAATAGTATCGTGAATACGGTCTAATCCCGTAGTTTCCGTATCTATCCCGCAATACCCGCTTTCGATTGCTTTCAGCACATATTCGTGCAACTGCTCCCTACTCGTTATCAATATTGCGGGGCTATCCCCAAAGTATTCCATCACAGCACGGGTAGAAGCCTCTATCTCATGCTGTGATAGTGTAATACTTTTAGATACTTGTACGGGTTTCAAAACTTCCTTGGACTTCTTCGCGACCGCGTTGATTTGGTCCATTTGGGCATCTGAAAATAATCCCATCTAAAATACCTCAGAATGTTGTGAAACTGCCTAGAACTCCTATATTAGAAAGTAGTAGGTGCGGGAGGGAGTTCACCTTCGCCTTCATCTCCCTCATCCATATCCATCAAACTCTCGTCATCCGGAACAACATTGGTGGCACTGACAGCCTCCGAGGCATTTACATATGTATCAGGAATAGATGACTGATATCCCGCACGGGGTACCGGTACATAGTCCTGCGTCATAGCCGAAGATACAGACTTCTGCGAATAAATCATGGTTTCAAGCTTATCCGCCGGAATATCCTTAATAAGGTTCTCGTAGTAGTCCGGCATCTTAGCATTGAACTTAGCCAAGATTTGCTCATAAGACATAAATGAGTTCCTGCCGGCAAGGTCAATCGAATATGTTGTATTCACATCACCGGAAACGCCATGACGCGTAATAGTGAAAACATACTCGGAGGGATTCGCATAGTTGTCAAAAACATCCTTTTGGAACTGAGGCTCAAATCGAGTTGACCTATCCCAAAATTCGATAACACCCGGCTGATTGGTATCGGGGTCAATCTTATTGATATTGTAAAGAGGGATGAAAATCCTAGTCTGCGTCTTGATACCCTTCTTGCATGCAGGGCATCCCTTACCACAGCAGTGAACAAACCCGTCATAGTCCGGGGTTTTAATGTAATGTGCCTGAGCTACAAGCATATCTGCTTTGCTCCTATACAGAAATACTACATCAGCGCTGTGCTTATCTTCAGCAAGCTTGAACTGAAAGCGGTACCTCTCGTCGTTGTAAGTGTCGATACTTTTGAAACCCATTTGTCATGTCCTCCTGATTTTGACTTTAGTTACTTTCGGTTTCGTATAAAACTTATACCTAAATATAATAACGATTGGGAGAATAAAATAATCCCCCAACCGTGTATTACCAAATTGTGCCCTACCGGTCAGATTCCGAAAAGGATGTCCTTGTAGGGAGCGAGCTTAATCTTAAACTCGGCGATGATAGCGTCATACTCAGCCTTAGAAACTGAGATGTCCGCCAAGCGGTCTGTCGGGCGCTCCGACGAACTGCGGTGAATCTTGTGAAGGGTATCCGTGGGATTGATGAGGTGGTTGGCAACCTTCTCTGCCTTAGGTCCCATCTTCCTGATGATTTCCCAAACGGCTTCCTTAACCTTAGCCGTCTCATAGTCCTCGTCATTCATAGGAACGAGGTCAAAGAAATCGACATCAACATCACCCTCAGTGTACTCGTTGGAAATCTCACAGTCGCTCCTGAGCTTATCGGTACTACGAGTAGCGCCCAAGCTGAGAAGACACTTGTAAGAAACGGTGTAGATGTACTCAGGGGCGTACCTCTCGGCTTCCTCGGAAATCTTCTCAACATTCTTCATAAGGTACTGAAGAACCGTGCTGACACCATCTTCCTGAGAAACATACACAACGCCCGGAGCGATGACTGCGTTGAACCAAGCGAGTGTGATTTCCTGAAAGAAGGTAACAAAAAGCAAGGCCGCCTTATCATCGGGTTCTGCCTTGCTCCATTCGTCGTATGTTAAGTTCTTGGGATAGCCCGTGAGATATTCACGGAACATGTTGCGCGTCTGAATGAACTGATAATTAGTAGTAGCCATACCTAATCTCCTATACTCTTGTATTTCTGTTGATTTGCTTCTAGGCGTTTATGGTGCCAACTTACAGTCTAATTATATCATTAATTTTTGAATGTAAACTACCAATATTTCGATGTCACACAGTTGTAACATTTATTCACGGGACGCATAAAACCTATCAAATTCTTCTTTAGTACAGTCGTTCACATCTTTGTCCGGTGGCATCTGTATATTCCACACAATAGCTACAGAACTCAGGGCTTTCTTCAACTTCTGCGCACCGCGCTGACCGGCATCGTCACCATCAAGGCACAGAACGAACTCAGATATTCCGGAACGCTTTAACTGATTTATTTCATATGTCGTTCCGGTACCTAATAATGCAACTGCCGGATAGCCGTACTTAATAGCTGTCAGTGCATTGAAACAGCTCTCGCAGACCAATACCGACCGGACACCCTTAGGTAATTCATACAGACCATAGACACTCTTTTCCACACCTCGGGGATAATGGAAGAACTTGCCCTGAACAGACCTCCGACACAAGAACAGTGTATTACCCTTATCGTCTTTGACCGGGAATGTTACACAAGGCAACGGCTTCTTCCTGCCCTCAGGTATAAAGTTAGCATCGAACCCTATGTCATACTTCTCGATGATTTCATCCGTCAGACCACGCTCGTACATATAAGGAACTGTCAAACGATATGAAGCCAACTCCTGCTCGGACACATAATCCGGAGTAGTTTTATTTAACTGAGTATTAATATAATTCACTATATACTTATTCTGAAGTGAGGCAGTCAGAGCCGGCGGAAGAAGATAGTCGAAATCGGAGACTTCACCATCAAATCCCGGGATGTTCTCTTTAAGCCAATCCAAACCGGACTTACTGATGCCCCTGCGTTTAAGAATCTCAGATACAGTATCCGGTAATGATTTAGCCCAACCGCAACTGAAGCAGTGGGTAAATCCCTGAGGGTACCTCTGTCCATTCTTGTACTGCTCATTAAGCAATACACCGCATGACGGTTTGCGTTCGTTACCATCATTATGAATCGGGCAGTAGATTTGGTAATAGTCACCGACGGGTCGGCTCAGCCTTACCAAATTCATGTCAGCCAATTTATGTAAAACTTGTTCTACATCCATCGCGTTACACCTGAGAATCGATAAGCGCCTGATAGTAACCTACGAATCTGTTGAAGTTGGCTTTGTTCAGCTTACTGATATCAATACCCATATCTTCCATGACCAACATAGGTGTAATCTTTCCGGCAAGCAGACCATCGATACTGATATTGAGCGCCTTGCATACGATTGTAATCGTATTAAAGCTCGTCCTGCCGACACCACGGGTCAGCATAGACGCAATAGTTGACTGAGGCAGTCCACAGATACCGGCAAACTTGTTTACGGAACCGGCGGTCTGAATTATCTTCGCTTTTAACTGCTGTTCAAGATTAGAGGCTATACCGACATCAACGGATTCACTGTCTTCCGTAACATCCAAACCAAGTAGCCATATTGGAGAAACCTGAAGGACTTCCGCCATACTGATAAGAGCAGACGGACGGGGTTGAATGGTGCCCTTCATGTATCGACAAATATTACTCTTGCTCACACCGGAACGCTTTGCTAGTTCCGTAGCCGTCATGTCGCGCATCTCCAAAGCTTCTGTCAGTCGGGTCTTCACATTATAAAGACTGTCCATGTCATACTTCTCCTAGAAATAATGGTTATATCTATATTAACGATTTAATCGATAGGAAAATCGAATAAGCTCATCTGTTTACCCTTAGAGGTCATACGCTCAATTTCGGCTAGCGTAAGGTCACCGAACGGACTGTCACCGTCAGCCGAAGGCATAGCGCATCCGCCACCGCGGTCTTTAGGATAACTGTAGGTCTTGTTCAAGGATTCAAACAGCTTACGCAGTTCCTTAGTCTCACGCTTATCCCTGCCTAAAACAAATGCGTATTTGTGCTTATTCGGGAATACTATCTTCTTAGCTTTCTGATACATCATCTTGGAGTATTCACGCAGTTGACGCTCCACATCATCCGGGACATTCTCCCAAAGCATGGATTGGTCATTACTCCAATTGCTCTGCCAATAAATGCCTAAGTCCTTGGCGTAGCGCTTATACATGCTCCTAGCACGGAACGCTCTGTCGGATATAAGGACTGAAGGATTATAAGGATTAACGCAACGGATGTCAGCTCCGCTATTCTGTCCCAAGTAATAGAAGTTCAACCCCTGATAGATACTACCAAGCTCGCGGGCTTGGGGGTCACTGTAACAAGTGAACAGACGATACTGCGTATTGTTTACCATCCACCGGATAGCCCACATCAGGAACTTACTGCCCAAGTTGAACGGGCACCATGACGCGGAGGCACCTCGGGATATCAGACGCTCCTTCTCCTTAGTATCTTCTCCGAGTAACTTACTGAAAGAGTTAGGCATGCTCATAATGATGACACCGCCCAAGATACCTTTATATGTTGCGATAAACCAATGCGTAGGGAATGAACCTACGGTGCCAAGCCACTCGTAACGCTGTATGAACTGCGTTGCCCGGGTCTTCTCGATGTCAGAATCCACATATCGGAACTTGAAGTCATCTAAAGATATATTCTTTATATCTTCCTCAGTCCAATTGTAATTACGCATGTCTTCCTGCAAGGTATCCAAACGCTTCTGATACTGATAGCACCAAGACTTATCATAGGTATAGATTTGATGTAATAAATGTAAATCGGACATGGGCACCCCTTAAAATTCTACGCCGTCGCCATTATCAGAGAGGTCAAGGTCTTTAATGATATCCGGGACAGGACCATTGGTAGTAGGCAAGATGTCCTCAGTAGCCGGCATGTCGAGCATTGGGTCTTCGTCTGCACCGCCCGCCATATACTGCATGTTACCGGTATTAACATCCCATGAATATGAAAGAATGTCCTTGTTGTTCTTAGCCATACGGGTCTTTTCAAGACGAATCTCGAATACATGCTTATCGAATATCTGCCTTAAAGCGAATACCTGAGTGGCAACTTGGTTAATAGCGAATGAACCGGAAATGTTGAAGATGTTCGGGAACGGTACGCCCTTTTCATCCTTAGTCTCTTTGGTTTCACGGTTGGCTTGGGCCGCTATGACCACGGCACACCCGTACTTCTTACTGACCTCGAACAAGTCCCATGCAATATGACCTAAGCGCTCATAATCGCTAGAAGACTTCCGGTCATCGGACATGTACGAGATACCATCGACTATCAACAGCTTAACATTGTTCTGCTTGATGAAGTTGCCAATGTGCATCGGGGATACACCCTCAGGCATGTGTTTGTTCTCGATGATAAATGCGGGTACCGGGTCATTGGCTAATGCCTCGATGTACGCGTCATAGTCATCCGTGTACTTACCTTGGAACAAGTCACTATTCTTAAAGTGTCCGCGCCATGTATCAAAACGGGTAGCAAAATACTCGGAACGCATTTCCGGTGAGTACAGTGCTACGGTAACTCCTGCCTTATGGGCGGCCTCCATCATCCTAGCACAGCACCATGACTTACCCGAGTTTGTGGAAGCGATGAAGACGGCAAATTCTTCTATCGTTGACCATCCGCCGTACATCAGTTTGTCCAACTCGGCAAACCCCGTAGGAATCCTCGCTTGTGAAGCCCACTGCTTAACCTGCTCGGAACGCTCCTTAGCCTGAGCGATGATATCCATCGGCTTGTTGCCTACCAACTGAGCGGAGGCTTCACACTGCCGGTTCAGGTATTCCCAAGCATCCGATACATCCCCGGAACCTAAGTCCTTCAAAGTGTTAAAGGTTTCAACCAAAAGAAGACGCTGTTTGTTGCGCTTGATTTCAGTAGTCAGAAATTCCTTGGTTTCACGGGTAACATCGACTAATGCGACATCCGGAAATTCCGCATCGAAAGTGAACAAATCCGGGACATTACCGAAGCGATTCAGATGGTTTAAGATAAACTCAATCTGCTTCTTATACACGGAGTAATATGAACTGTCATAACTGCACAGCTCATTTACTAATTCGGCATCGTCCGAAGTCAGTATCTTCGATATAACTTGTATCTCGATTGATGAGTTCATTTAACCGTCGTTCTTCCTAATGTTTCCTGCAATCTGTTAAAGAATAATCCGCTACCTACAAGTGAGTGTGTCTGAGGTGAAACTATTATCGTACCCAACTCAGGCTTATCCCTTGTTTGTAATAACGATAGAAGCGTCTGACACTGAAAATCCTTGAAGTTTACAAAGTCGATATTGGATATAATCAGCAACTTGGCTTTCTTTATCCAAATGTCCTGATACTCCAAGTCATCAGTGTTGGATGCCCTTGACCAACTATTCTGAACACCCTCCAAGTATTGTGACAGCTTCAGGTTATACACAGCCGTATGGAGACGGCTTCCCTTCCAATGCTTACAGATACCTAAGTAAGTAATCAGCTCAGCCACCGCGTTAGTATTCTTGGCAATAACTGTCTGAAGCTTACCCTCCGAGTTCTCGATGAACTTATTGTATTTAACTATTGCCGTAGGCTCGGCATGGAAGACACTGCTATTAACACCGATACCGTTCTGCTCCAACAAGAATGACGATTCAATGAACGCCGGGCAGGATTGGTCGCACTTTGACTTAATGCAGTGCCCCGTGAACATACATTTATTCATTTCCCCTGAATCCTCCGAAGTACCGGGCTACGCGACTGCTTATAAGATACACGGCTCTGTACGCACTTCCTTGCCAAATCCACTACATTGTATCCACGCTTGGCATATTCTTCTGCCGGCATGAACAATGTGAGGAAGGGGTCGAGCGTACCGAATATCGGATACTTAAATGTCGCGCCCTTATATTCAATGTCCATCAAGTATTTTCTAACGATATACTCCTTGATAAATTCCGCGTTCTTGGGTATCCACTTAGAAATTTCAAGTGAATCCCAAACGGACAGTGTGTCAACTAGCTCGCCCTCAATTTCCATATATGCATAGAAACTAACGAGTTCGCCATCCTGCTCCCTAGCTAACTTATACAGATGCGGATACTTGATGATGTTATCCAACACCTGCTCCTTGGAATAATCATCGATAGGCAGGATAACGCCGAAGTCCTTATCAAAGTCCATATTAGTCTGAGGGACATAAAGCTCCTTCGCCCTAGTCCTGACAAAATGATTCGGATACAACTTCATTAAGTCGGAATCCGTCATCTTCTCGACATTTGTTGTAATCGAAATGTCACGCTGTCTTAAAGGAATGTCCGGAAGCGTGGTGTAGATAGTAAGCAAATCCGCACCAACCTGCTTCTGAATCCAAGGTCTTGTAACATCGAACTGAGGAATCTCCGGAGCCTGAATATACAAATCCGTTGACGGAGTTTCCACTATCGTTACATCCTTGTAGTCGGATATACCGGGAGTTGTGTTTGATACAATGGGCTTGAAGGAACCCACGGATACCGGAGCGGTAGCAACCGGAGCCACCGGCTCAGCCGAATCCACAGCCTTAATATCCCAATCGATAGCATCAACCGTAAGATATACGCCATCAATGGTTTCTTGGATGATGTCATCGTCAATATCCGGTACATTTACAAACGGATTATTTTTATTCCAATCGAACGGCAGAGGCTCGGAGGCATAGACGGCATAGGTCAGAATATTGAGAACCTTAACTACCTTCTGCTTGTAAGCCATAGTGCCGTCAAAGTGCTTGATGACATATGTAATTACTGAGGAATGTAAATCATTGAGCAGACCCTTGAAACCACGCTCAACCTTATAGGTTTCAGAAATGCTCGTAAACTTAATCTTGTTTGTCGAAGAATATATACGGCTCATATAGCATCCTCCGTAATATCCGTGGTAGGATGCAGGCACATGTCTGAAATCAGCTCCTTCTGCTTGGAGAACCTGATTCTAACTTCCCGGGATTTATCGGGCTGATATTCTTTTACTAATTTAGCGATGTACGATGAATCCATAGGAACCTTTATGTCAGTTAATTGATAAAAACATCCGTTGATAAGGATGTCGTATATGACCATAGCCTCTACAGTAAAGTTAGACGCGTCTATTACTTTCGTCATATTGAATATGTTGTAAGGCAAAGCCCAACAGTTGTTGATATCGGTATCAAGGCTGTCACACCATCCCTTAAAGTCCGTAATGAACTTAGTACGATTACCGGTGCTGAGGTACTTGCCATACGCGATGATGATAAATGTTGCCCATACCGGAAGCTGTTTAATCTGATACTTGAAGTTAGTATTGAACCCTGAGAACCTGCGGATAATCCAATAGTTAAGAAGCTCAGCACATTCGTTGACTTCGACATATCCAAAATCATGCGTGGATGCCTGATTAAACACTTTGCGGTAAACAGCCAAAGTCTCACTAGCCACCTTCTTGGTTTCCGCGGATTCCTTCTTATCAATAAGATTACCGAGACTATCGACAGAATCACGAAGCTCGTCAATCTGTTCTATATCAAAATCAGATACCAATTCCTGAAACTCAGCGTCACCGGACGATAACAACATCTCAGACTGCAACATACGAACGATTTTCGTAACGCACTCCAATAATAAGTACGCTAGACTTTTGTATCTTAAAAGGGTCTTCCGATAAACTCTTGGCTTGACTTCAGCCATCTTATCGAGATGCTTGCTTATCTTCTTGACGGCGACCTCTGACGGATAAATTTCGAGATAATCGGGCTGTCGCACTTATCCATCACCACCTTCCAATTTTATGCAACATGTTCAATTATATTTAACGATTAGAGATGAAAAATACCGATGTCAAAGTTACCAAACTGTCGAGGTCGATTGAGGGAAATGCCGTTCCACCAATCTGTAGTTGGTAACTTTGACATCGGCATCTGTCAGTAGATTTAAGATAACCTATCGGGCATGAAATTGAAAGTCCAAATCGACAATGTAATCACTTTGTAACATAGTTACAGCGCTCTATATATCTATTATAACTATAGACAAAATTCCCGAATAATTCCGGAATCCGCCCCAAATAAAAAGTAAAATTTTATCTAACTTCAGGTATATAATTCTTGTTTAATTCTAGTTATAAACAGATTATTTAGTTATTTATATTTTATAACTTGATATTTGTAGATTATCCTTTGATATTTTATTTGTCCATTTCCGGAATTATTCAGGAATTTTACCCCTGATAGTCGGCATGGTTCTCAGATGATATAAAATTTACTTTACCATTTGGCGGTTGAAACAGCCTGCGCCCCACCCCCAAAATTTCCCGAATTATTTCGGAATTTTATTTTGTCATGCAAATGTAATAAAACAATTTGATTTTGTAACATATTAGTAAAAATTTGCAGTAGATTTTATATTGACATGTGTTAATATGAACATAACTTTCCACTATATGTTGATGTTGATTCGATTACCGGGGGTATATGTAGTTGTATCAATCAGAGATTCCCACTAAGTTGGATAAGAACAGTATGAAGAAAAACGATTGGATTAAGGCTCGTACTCAGGAGTTATATGACATGCTCCCGCAGACCACCATCGAAGAACGCAATACTTACACAGCTATTCGTGATGAAATCATAGAAATCAATTTCTCGTTCTTCGGATATATCGCTAAAAATCAATATGTTACTGACCCGTTGGCAACATATGAAGATAAGCTCCATTCAGCGATAACTAACTTCTGCGATAAGATGTGGGCTAAGTACAAGTTCTGCCCTCCGTGTGCTGAGGGAGAAGACCCATCCAAGGTCAAGCGATACCGGACGGATTTATCTTTTACTGTATTCTTCAAGCCAAGGTTATCTGAATGTATTAAGCGTGAACTGAACACTATCAAGTATTCACTGCGCCGGACGGTGTGCATGAAGGCGGCCGCCCAACTAGGGAAGCATTGGGGACAACTTACTAAAGAAGATATCGCTAAGGTAAAACTTACCCCACAAGAAATGCAAACCTTGGAAGCAGTATTCAGTACGCAATATGACGCTCCATATGATGACGATTATTTAACCGAGGCTAAGACCACTCAGCAGAGTTCCACTTCCACTTATTGGATAGATACCCTTTATACAGACAAATACGATAAACTTGAAGACCTGATTGTTTATGAAATGATAAGTCAGGAGAGCAAATTGGATGACGCTTACTTACTGAAGATGTCAGACATTTATGGTATTCCATTTGCTGATTTAGCAAAAGCTCGCCCCATTGGTGAGGCGAAGCTTAAAAGACAGTTGGAAGAATCCATCTATATCAAGGATGCTTTCGAGGCTGAAAGCGGATATGGGGATAATTCCGATATTGAAGATTAAATCACTTTAACATTCGTTTTCCGCATGCCGGGCAGAACCGGAACCACGGCGGATTAGAACCGGACAGTTCACCTTCATCGCCATAACCGCAATTGGAGCATACGAACCAATCGGAATGGTCATCGTTTTCATGTATCCACTCAGCAGTATTTGATTCAGATGATTTGATGTACTTAATCATAGATGTACCTCTATATGTTATTGTATGGATAATTTCCATACAGTATAAGCTGAAGTCGCATATACCCTAGAATATTTGTCCCTATTATAATGTCTCCAAGAAATTTCAATGTCCTTGCCCGGATGGATTATCTGTAAAGCCTGAATAAGATAGTCCTCACTTATGCCGGCTACTTCACGAAAATCTCTTTTAGTAGGTTTACTTCTACTAGTAGTCATTTCGGCAATATCGGTACTGCCCGTCCATCCGGGAGTAGATATCCTAGTACGCATTTTGATATTAGCCTCACGGCGTTCTTCACTCGACCGGCGTGAGTAAAAAGGGTCTTGGAGAGTTGAACCCATAATAATCTTTTGCGCTTCTTCTACTGACTGAATAGGTGTCTCAGAAGCTTTCTCAACATCATCGATGAACATCAAGTCGTTACCATACTTCTTTCTGAGCGCTTCCTTCAGCGCCTTAGGCGGTACAACTTGTGTTGAATTGTAATACTTGTTGTAGCTAACGGTCTTATCCGGATGAATAGTAACATGATAGTCTTTGCCTACCATAATAACGATGTCATCACCAAACTTATGCGTAAGTCTTTCCTCATTTACTGCTCGTTCATAATCAACTGAAACAGCAGACCTGATGTAACGCTTCATAAACTATTCTCCTTAAATGCCATTGGGTAAATGCGTTTTCTTATCACCGGTAAGTTTAGCGTAGGTGTAGTAGTTGCGCACTAGCTTCCAAAACGCGTGTCCCTTGGATGGTGCGACTACGAGCTTCTGCCATACTGTGTTTTCTACATTGTAGTAGATATAAATGTCACCCGGACCTTTTCCGCCCTTGCCCTTGAACTGCATAAGCATGTCACCATACTTATCATCCTTGGGCTGAAATGCCATGCTCCATACATTCGAGGAATCTACCCTAGCAAGCTTCTTTACGAAGTCCTTGGTAGTAGTCTTGTTTCGCTGTGCGTGGTCATGCTTATCTTTATATGAGGGCTTGTTGTAGTTCTGAGCCGGCTTCGGAGGCTGAGCTGACTGCTGTGCCTTCCTTTTCTTCTTGTTGTTCCGGCTATGATGATTTCGTCTTGCAAGAACTGTAGAGGCGGAAACCATGATGCCGTCATCGGCAATAACCAATTCATCTACATCTATAACTTCACCGACTTCGATATCATACTCTTTAAGAATTGATTCAACATAGTCGATAAATCTGATAGCTGAACTGAACTGCTCGCTACCGACCTCTTGATTCTTTTTATAGACGGTTATCAATATAGCGTCATCATACAACTCAGCATAGAAGACCAAATCGCCATCGAGTTCTACTCTCCGGTAGAAATTCATTTCAAGGTAATCAAAACCCATAAGACGAAGTGCATCCTGCATTTCGTCTTTACGGAAATCTTCTATCTTTTCTACTGTCGCTTTAATGATTCTCATACTGTTGCATCGAAATCAGCTCTATCCGCAGTAGAGCTGTAAGCGTTCAAAATTTCCCCAAACTTCTGCCAACCCTCGGAATCCGGAATAATACGCTTATGATGGTCAAAATATTTCCCTTTAACATTTTGATTATAGTATGCTTTGGCTTCATCTAAATTACGCGCCTTGATAAATACATACTCACGCTGTTTACCAAAATGCTCATGGTCTGTTTCAACTTCAAAACCGAATATACCTTCTGAATCATAGGGGTATTCTTGAATCCACATATTATCATAGCCTTGATAATACATGTTCATGTTGTAGCCCTTATCTGTAGCTTCATCCATGTCCTTGGCTTCAACCACTTTTTCAAGCGTTTTAGACCTATCTCGACTGACATATGTGATTAAGTATTTAGGCATAAGTTCTATACTCCTAGCGATTAGGTTAAGGCTAATGAATTACTCGGGTCAACTGATAGATAAAGGTCTATCAATTCAGTTACGCGCATATCGCAGTCATCACCATAGAAGGGATTCTCATAGTCAAATCCATCAAAATCCACCTCACGGAAATAATCTGCAATCTTCTCTATTGCAGTACGCCAACCGGCTGAATCTTCTTCCACCCTCAAATCTGAAGCCGGGATACCGAGCTTCTTCACCCATTCACCCGTAACACATCCCCAATACTCGTCATCAGTTTCGATAGTCATGTAGTATTCACCTACATCAACAAGCATCGGGTCATCACTATCAGGTTCGGCTACGCCTAGCAAAAAGTCTTTAACATCGTCTGCGGTGTCAAGGCGTACCGCATAGGTAGAGCTTGAATTACTGCCACCCATCGGCCAAAAATCAAAGCCCTCTACTTCTTCCGTAGGCATCTCACCGGTCTGCTGAGCAATCTGCTCATCGGTAAAAATCCAACGGTACTCATGTCCGTGGTTATACTGACTTACTCCATACAATACAGCCATTAGGTATTTATCCTCCTTAGGAAATGCCAAGCTCGTTACAGCAATAGTTGTACGCCTTGTTATAAGCGTCCCAAGTAGCGTCTATCGTATCACCTTCAACCGGGAATACGGCAACTTCCTCGTCATCATCAGTAGAGACGATGTAACAGTCCTTACCGTTTTTCCAATCGTAGTTGATATATACATAGGTTTCGCCGTTACTGCCAACATCCTCGTCATACGGAGGGCAGTTTATCACAAGCCACTCATCAAGGGCTTCATAATAATCATAGTCGTAGCTTTCCTGCAACTTCTTGCCATCCTTAAAGTATTGGAAGCAAATCAACTGAGACAGCTTCTTATAGTCTTCCTGCGCATCAAATTCGCTTGTATCGTTAGCTAAAAAGGAAATGAAGCCGTCATATGAGCTGTAGTTCTTCTTCAGGAACTCCGGGAACTTAGGGTCATCGATGCACTCATCATATAAACGCTGATATTCGTCATCCGGAATAGTTATAGTGAAGTTAAATTCGTCATCACCATAGTTGTAATACTGAGGCATGTAAACCGAGAAGTCAGAAATAGCAATATCAGGGCTAACCTCACAGAGGGCATCGTGTACGACATCAGGAGCGCAAGCAAGAATGCTCTGCTCAATGATTTCTCTGCTAGTTACATAGTGTTCATAAAGACCCGCATTCGACCAATACGAACCTACATGAATGACGGGGATTAAGTCTGTACTTACTTCAACCTTCATAGGGATTCTCCTTTAGTTTACTGTAGCGTCAGCATAAGCTCCGCCCCAAAGTCCATAGACTTCATTAACAGAATATCTGCCACCACGACGGATATCGACTGTGAGTTCATTAATCTTATCAGCAGGAATTGTGACGCTACTAGCGTTACCTTCGAGTTCAAGAACACTGCCACCGCCGTTCCACGCATCGAAGAAACCGCAGTTCATACCATTCATTTCGACGGTAACACTACCCTTTTCTTCCTTAAACTTGATTAAGTCATCTAAAGTCATATTGACCAAGAATGTAAGGGCTACCATACCCCAAGCGTTAGCGGCCTCATGAACAAGGCTGTCTAAGAATTTATCCGGGTTCTTGGTGTCATCGATAGGATATTCATCGCTTTTGATACCCTCATCAAGAGCCTTCTGCATCTGCTCTACGGTGTAACCTAACTGCTCACCTAACCAAATGATTCCGGCACCATCCTCAATCTGATAGTCATTGTCCTGATTCGGATTGCATGAAAAATCATAATTTCCATCACCGTTATCTACGATAAGCCTACAATGATATTCATGGTCGAGGAAATGCTTGTAATCCGGTTCGATGCTTACATACTCATCGAGATAGATACCCTCATCCCTTAAATCCTCAGCGGTGCAATCATATCCCTTGCTATCACACCAACTATCAAATTCAGATTCAAGGTCATTTATATAATAAGAACGAGCGTCGATGTAAGCATCGTCTAAAGTCTCATAGAAAACAGCCATGGGGTCATTGGATTCAAGAATCTCAGCCACCTGCTCATCACTCAGAAATTCGTCATAATCTGCGTACATCTCAACGACTTCATCTTTATAATTCTCAGAAATAAACTCATCTACAATGCGGTCTAATTCTTCACGGGTAACAAAAGGCTCCATATCATTATCTCCTTTACTTGTTGTATCTGTTTTTGAGGAAATCAGCCATGTCAGCATCGGCTTTCTGCTGTTCCTGCCTAGCGCGTTCAAATCCATAGCAGAACGGCAGTTCATACCAAATGTCGCCATCAATCTGACTTCTGAATGTGGTGAGCAGTCCGGAATTTCTATATCTCATCTTTTTGAGCATAGCCGTAGATTCCGGTGTCTTTCTGATGTAAAGGTCAGAATAGTGATGGTCAATATCCTCAGCAGGAAGCAACTTAACTGCTACCTCATAAATGTTGCCGGGGTCATACTCATCTGAACCACCATCTACAGCGTCAAGGTCATCTGCATAAGAAGCCTTAATCTTAGTGGAACCCTCTACAGCAGGCTTGACTTCTTCGTAATCAACATCGCTGTCTTCGAGGATTTTCATACCCTTATCGCTTGCCCAAAGATATCCGCCGGAAGCATCCTCAAATTCAGATACATAGTATCCGGGGTCACCGGGTTCACCAAAGCGACCAAGTGTCTTATGCGTGCTATTAAGATTATCGAGAACATAGCGCTTATCTTTACCGGCTATCTTGACTAAGTGCTGATTATAGGAGAAATCTTCCGTAGCCTTAATCTTTCTGCGCATCTTCTTAGAGGACTTAATTGCCTTGAAGCGTCTTTCATACTCATCGATATCCTCGGAAGAAAGCCATTCAGGCTTCTCCTGAAGTCCATCATAAAGTTCGCGCATCTTAGCAATTTGGTCGGTTGAGTTCTTAGCCCATAACTGATGCTCAGCTAATTTATGAGGTCCTGCCGGAACCGTACCATCAAAAGGATGGTCATATTCATTAAGTACATAATCACAGTCAGACCTAAGCCTATCTAAAAGCATGTAGTCGAACTGCTGAGGATTCCTAGAGGCTCTAATCCTCTTGGAAGCAGTAATGCCCTGAAGTCTATCCATATAGTCTTCAAAAAGCTCACGCTCTTTACCTTTACCCGTAAGCTGTCCATCGATGGCATACATGTCATCAAGAACCTTCTCAAAGTAGTCACGACCATACTTATCGTAAACTGCCTTGTACTCAGGGAGAAGATTTTCACTCTCCTTATCCGGGTTACGGCTGATGGTAGCGTTATACAGATAGTCAGCAATACCGGTAAGGTATCTATGCTCCTGATTTGCGTACTCCGGGTCAATGTAATCCCGGAGGATAGCGGCCATGCTGACTAACTGATAGGGTATCTTTCCGCTAGTTGAAGCGTTCAATGTAATCTTCATGTGGTTCCTCCTATAAGTAATAAAAACATCCTATTCTTAAATAAGGTTATTTCTATTGAAATCCCGTATTTCTTCCATCCATCTTCGGTTAAACGCGTCGGTAACGGCTTCCCGGTCTAACAGTACCCTGACAGGACCGTTGAACAACTTGGTAAGAATACCCTTACGGATAGGTGCATATGACTTCCGGTCAAGTTCCTCAAACTCCATCTGAGTACGGCAGAACTTAGGGAATTGGTTTGCATATGATTCCGCCGTCTCACTGATAATGCTCTTAGCAAGCTGTATCCAACACTCATCGTTGTAGTGGCAGTAGAAGGGATTATTATGTAATGTCCGGTCTTCGTGCTTCATACTTATTATAACGATTGTCTTTTTATATTAAGACTTCGTATCCTTCGTCAGCGTACTTCTTCTCAATCTTAGTCTTGATGAACTTCTGAATTTTATCCTTGCAATAAGGTAGGCTCATAAGTTCCTCAGGAGATAAGCGCATGTACCCCAAGTTAGTCTCGTACTCATCAAGCGTTACGAAATAGATACGGATATACTGCTCGTAGGTAGTGATATTGATTAAGATATTCATCTCATAAATATCTTCTTCCTTGCCCTGAAATTCCTTCTGATAGCGTTTGAGCATCTTACGAACTTCCGGGTCAATCTGATACATAATCGTAGTATAGATAAGATACTGATTCGGAGGTTCCTTAACCATGTAAACACCGGTAAGACGCAAGTTCTTATCCTTATTCTTGGCAAGGTAATCACCAAGTCGCCTGACTTGTGAAGCCTTAGGCAAGCGGTTGTAATATTCCTCACTGCCGTCATATTTATGCTTCGATTTAGCAAATATCTTCATACGCGGTAATCCTCATTATGTACTTATGTCTTTCCAATATTTAACACCGTTTTCCTCTACGCACCGGAACACATGTGCAATTCTCTGCCACTGCTTTTCACCATTGACCGTGACGCACTTCCACACCTGAGGCTCAATGCTTTTCCACTCACCGTTGGTTTTCTGATAGACCGGTAACGGGAGCCAACGAGCATATAAGGTTATATCCTGCGTCAAAACATAACCGCCGGCAGGTATTACCAACGGGGTCTGTAATGTAGAATCCATACACCAACAATCAAATGCATATCCGGGTTTTACTATATCCGGAGGTACAACTAGGTCGGTTTCGAGCAGAACAGCGTTTCCGTATATCGGATACAAATCCAATGGTGTCGTTGTAACGCTCATCGTGTGGCTGATTTCATACGGAATATAAGTCGTACCGGAACCTGAAGGGTCGGTATTATACTCACTAGACCGTCCAAAAGCTTTAACGATATCAGATGCTCCATTGTTAGGTACGAATGTTACATTGTAGTTCTGTACCGTAGGGGTATCGCACTCGAACTCAGCATTACCCCACTTGGCATACATTGTTACATTACCCGTAGCCGTGTATTCGGCATTACGAGCATAGTCAGTACCCGTACCATCTGCCTTAGTGTTCCAATATAAAAACTCTCGTTCAGGTTGAGGGGTTTCATTCTTGGTAGGCTGATGGTCAGGAGCCGGACCGTCATCCCAATACTGAACATCCACCGGATAGATGGGATGTGTATCATCACCTAATAGCGTTGTAGTTGGCGTAGCAAATGGAATGACCTGAGCTTCCGGAGCATCCGTACCGCCATTAGCATTATAAGTTATGGTATAGTTCGGAGGCGGAGCTGAAAAAGCGTAAGCTGTAATTCGCTGTGTACTGCCTTTATAGCAATTCTTCTTATCCGCGGAATATGCTCCGATTTGAATATATACCGTAGTCGCATTAGTCGTACACGATATAGTCTTAGCCGA
Source organism: Clostridia bacterium (assembly GCA_045614005.1). GTDB lineage: Bacteria > Bacillota > Clostridia > UMGS1810 > UMGS1810 > RGIG8748. The sequence continues at coordinate 26,855 of JAZLCB010000164.1, read as the reverse complement.
AGGATTTCTCGTCCACTTGGTATTTGTTGTCGCTGTACTTTTATCAAGCTTAGTCCATGTAGCACTTGTAGATGAACCGGTGGTAAGCCTCGCATAAACGGACAGCTTATAGCCGTATCCACCCGGACCGGTTACCCAAAATTTCATGCTAGACAGCTTTGCCTTAACCACACCGTTTTCACGGCTGATGGTTGCAGTAAACTTCAGCTTTATTGTTGGGTCATGCCTAGCCCCGGAGTAGGCGCATGAATCACCATGAACTATGCATGTAATTGTGGAGCCTGATGCATATGCCATTCAATTAGCCTCCCATAGCCGGTACGCTGACATGCTCTCCCGGAATCTGTTCTTCGTAAACTTCTTCAGAAGAAGATTCAACCCAACCGATACCGATGGAGCCTTCGGGTACATTTGCGGTAGAAGGACCATCCGGCGTATTGGAAATATACAACCTTAACCCGTTGCTAAATTCGATGAACTCAGTACCGGATTTAAGTGCCGTACCCTGATTCAATGTCATGAGGTTAGTAGTATCGACAGAGTTTCTTGATGTGGTAATCGCTACGGGGTACTGACCGGTTAAATCGAACTCCTGAGAAGCCATCTTAGTGATGCCGGTATTACCCGCGCCTACACCAACCGTAGGGTCACTGCCACTAAGTTCGGCTCCAAGAGCATGAAGTCTATCGCCTAAGATATCCATAGGGATTTCTGAGGTCAATGCCGTGAGCATGTCAGCCCAAGTCAGATTTCCGCTAGGTCCGATTCTGACCGTACCCTCGCCGGTCTGACCGGTCAAGTCATAAAGCTGAACATTACCCGGAGTGCTTGTAGGCTTGGAGATAGCGATATACTGTGCAACCTGAGGGCCTACAGTAAGCTGTGTCTTCGGTGCATTATTAGCAAGATACTCTAACTTGGCAAGACCTAACCATTTAGTGGAATCAGGCTCATTCGGAACTACATATGAGACTGTGTTGTTCTCAGTATTGTGATAGAACGCGAAATTGTTCATCATCAACTGCTTATAGTTATATGCCTGAGTAGCGTCCGTGAATCCCTTAACCGTGCCCGGGGCCGCTACATCCAACGGAACGAGCGACTGATTACCGGCTGAGGTAACCTGAGAAGCGTAGATTGCCGGAGGGAAGAAGTTAGCGTTACTAGGAGTAGCCCTATCAAGCTCACCCTGAATACGCGTAGCGTCCATGCCCGGATACCACGCCACAATTTCATTGTAGCTATCGTGAGCGCCAAGCCTGAAATCATCTGCCACATTTTCCTGCAATACCGGGTTCGGTGCTTCCGGAACAAATGAGTGGTTATTGTAGTAGTCCATCAGATTGATGGAATTGAAATCAATAAACGAATCCGGTTTTACTGCCGTGCCGATGGAGTTCTGCTTGATGATAATATTACCAAAATTCAGTCCGGCAGACGGGATGGAATAGCTCGGCAGGTCACCGTGAATGTCCAAGGGAATTGTTCTTGTTAATGATGTAGCGATGCTGTAAGCGTAACTCGGAACGCTGAATATAATTTTGCTTGCCCAAGGAGTAATCTCAGGACCAAGCATACCGCCGTTCTCCCAATTGTTGATAGCGTTGCCCGTATCAGGGTTTGTACGAGTATCAGTAGAACCTCCGATGCTGTAGCCATCATCACCATAACGCGCATAACCGGAAACACCCTGCAATATGCGTTTGTTGGTGAATCCGGTGAACATGATGTATAAGTCATGCTGTAAGTCAGCTTCAATATACAGCCTTACTACAGTAGAAGACTGATTATAGTTAGGATTAATATCTTCCTGAGGGTCACCGCTTGCAACACGGGTATATTCAACACGGATGATATCGTCAACCTGAGGTACCTGCTGTGTGAGAGTAATCGTATTAGGAATACTTGTTGTATCTACAGTATAGGCAGTTGATGGAATATCCTCACCATTAATGGAGACAGCGGTTACTTCAAGAACATGCTCGGGATATTCCTCCGTACCAAACTCAAATGTTGTCTTTGTACCATCACCGGTATATACATGGAAATCTTCAACTGAACGAGGAATCCATGTAGCTCGTTTAGTGTAAACGATGCCATCAGTAATCTTCATGTACTCAGCAACGCAGTCTTTAAGTTCATCTGAATAGTGATTCAGTGAAGGGACTTCGGAGGATGTCGGAGAGGCTTCTTCGTCATTACGGATAAGAGGACCGTAGGATGAAACCTTCTCTGCCCAATTGGAAGAACTCCAAGTACATTCGCCAATAAACGGGCTAGCGATTATTACGCCGGAAGCCGAAAGATTTGATGTACTAGGAAGCTCGAAGTCATGAATACCGCGCGTGGATAATGTAGGGTCATCAGCCAAAATCTTCAGAATCATAGAAGACCCGGCACCTACCATACTTGTAATCCACTGATGCTCGTTAGGTACTTCGTTTTCCGGAACGCCGGAGGCTAATGCCTGACGCTTAAAGAGTTCCCATGCGGATAATCCTACAACTCTGCCTTCATTATAAATTTCTTGTGCCATTTATAAATTCTCCTTAGCTAGGATTAATAAGATATTGAATCGCTTCTATGATTGTCTTTGCTGTCCAACAGCCACTATCAAAGTTACCCGCGGGATTTAGAGTATTCGTTGTGCAAAGATACAGCTTAACATAGTCATCGCCCGTATTTTGGTACATACAGAAGTTACCTACGACATAGTGTGATGTTTCATCATAAGCGGGAGCCAATACCGAGTTATCAATCTTATCTTCTGCAATATTGGCGATAGCATCGATTTGGTTAGTAACAAAGCTCGATACCGCGTCGCATGTAGGAATATTGTCCGCATAATAGACCGTATAATCGATGACAATATCATCATCAAGCGCCGGAGCGGTATTGAACTGAACTGTGTTAGGTTCCTGAGTGGTATCAACCGTGTAATCAGTTTCAGGTAACTCAATCTCGTTGACCGTAACACTGACCATCTCAATTACTTCATGAGCTAAAGCAAATGTGGTTCTTGTACCATCACCCGTAAAATTCTCAGATACCTGAGGATACATCGCGGATGAAGCATGGTGTGAGCATGCAGTCCCAAGAGCATAAGCATCACCTTCGATAATGAACTTCTTATTAGTGATTTCCTGAGAAGAAGCCACATCGACAACCTGAACCGCAGAATAAGGGATAGCGTAGGTTACTTCGATTTCATCCGCGTCTGCCGGAGCTGTTGTGAACACAATGCTGTTCGTACCGGTATCGAGGCTGTAACCTGAGGATACAACCGTACCATTTATAGATACCTCAGTAATAGCGGTCGCACCGGCTACTGCAAGCGGGAATGTCGTGAGTATGCCGTCTCCAATAAATGTATCCCTTGATGTAAGGTCGCTGTTCTGATACAGCTTGCCACCATTGATATATACATTTGAGTTTGAATAAGTTTGGATGCCGTTTGTTCCGGCTGTTTGAGATTTAGCGCCTACAACAAACAACTTGGATGTGTCCTGACTAGAACCGGTCTTATATGCACCATCACTGTCAGCCCAAGTACCATCGCTTTTAAGATACTTATCAACATCGCCTGAACCAACTGCCGGAACTAAACCACCGGGAGTACCACTGCCTGCAAAAACGCCACCCCAAGTGCCGTCGCCTTTAAGGTACTTGCCTGCATCGGTGGCAGGGTTAGCCGTAGGAACTAAGCCTGCATCAGAACCCGCAAACACCGGGAGGGATTCCCAATGAGCGTCACCCCTTAAAAACTTCAGGCTATCGGCTGAAGTAGGAGCAGGTACAAGACCATGGTTACCTACACTGAAATCATTGTATGTAGTATCCGGGATGTTTACAGTCACCTTCGCCTGAGCCGGATTCCTACCATCGGTAAGAATCAAGTCATGCGTAGTGGTATTGTATGAAGCACCCGCAATATAAGTATCGGTGATAACCTGATTTCTACCATCCCTAATAGCACTCTCAGCACTAGGCATCGTGATATCAGACTTGTTAATCCAACCACTACCGGACAGCAGAAGATTCGTACTATCCGTGCCGACCGTTGTACCAATACCATTTACAAGTCCGGGCTTATTAGCATCTGTGGTGAATACCTTATAGGTAGTATCTTTTGTATCGATGGTAATTTTAGTTGTACCGGTACCATCCTTAAATAAAAGACGCGTTCCGGAATTAGGTGCAGGAACATCCTCGCTCCCCACGGTGAAGATATATCCCGTAAGGTCTTCGCCATTCTTATCATTAATCGCATTAGTAGCGATATCCGCTTCTTCAGCATGCGTAGCGTTTTCGATGGAACCCTCAAAAATATCAGCATGAATCTTACTCTTTATGGTACTGCCACTGCCCTCGACAATACTAGCGTAAACGGAAGGGAATTTCAGGAGTGTGCTGATATCATCGCCATCGCTAACAGCTCCGGTAAGATAGAACTTATCACCTATGCTAGCCAACTCCGTCTTAACATTGATGTCATCTCTGTTAGTGCCTACGATTTCCCAATTACCCGTAGTGGCATCGCCTATCCATACTCTTAAATCATATAAAGGCTGTGCGGGGTCGGAACTCGGCAAAATTGTTTGCTCAGACTGATTCGTAGGAATATAAACATAGATGATATCGTTCATAGGAACGATAGCCTTATAGTAGGGGTCATCCGGATTTCCGCCGGCGCGTTCAATGAACGGGACGAGCGAATGAATTACCTCTACCCCGGACATCTTTCTACGAACGGGATTCCCTGATGCCGAGCCGTCCTCAGGCGCGTCATAGTAAACAGCATCGGTATCCCAAAGTGCGATAACCTGACCATTTATCTTATCGACATTATCGAGGTTATCACTAGAAGTAATCTGATATGTTCTAGGAATTGTAGCCATAGGTTTCCACCTTCCATATTTATATTAAATATAAAAGGTTTAGAACCTATGCTTACATTACCACTTTTTGCTGAAGTCCGGGATGTTATTCAAGGTAGCCATGTTGTTTTTGAGTGTAGCGTTCTCATCATAGAGATTACCATTATGCTCACGAAGACCATCAATAGTCTTCTGCTGATAGCGAACATAGTTACGATATTTATTCACATCTAACTGTAAAATCGTTATTTTTGCAAGCAGGTGTCTAATTATAAAAACCGCAGTTATAGCTACAGCTATCGTAATTCCGCAACAAACGATACCGAATATAAGGGCTTTATCCATGCACTACCTCCGCTATTAATTTGAGTTTGTCAATAACATATGGGTCATCCCACAATGCCTACAAGTTAAGGTATCCCTATCTACTATCCCTCCACATGATTTGCACTGAAGGGCTATAATTGTGTGACTTGGAGTATTTGAAAAATCAGCATGAATCGTGCCGGAAGGGATTACTACTGAGTTTACCGGATAGCCACTATCTTTTACAAGAAGTTCCGAAGGGTCTGCATAAGCAACAAGTGGCTGTTCTAAAGCAATCCGCATGGCATCCTTAAACGCCTTGGCGGATTCTTCAGTAGTAGATGATGTTAAAGCGAGAACATTTTTGAGCTGATTTACATCGATTAATCTTGTTTTCATTTTGCGCACCTCCGTTTTATTTTTAGACTGACAGCAGTTCTCGGATAGCCCGTTCCCGATAATGTTCTTGGATTAACTGCTTGAATGGTACGATTTCGTATTTAATAGAACACCAAGACACTTTACGCCTACGGATATAAGTCAATTTAATATCGTTAGTCATGCTAATACCTCCTGCATATAATAACGATTACCAAATAAAAACAACCCCATAGACTTGACTGCCCATGGGGTTGCTTGGTGCGCATGTTTGGATGTGGTGATGTTAGAAGACGCACCTTGTACTAATATACAAGGTTATTAGCCCTCTGCCTTTTCCTCTTTAACATCTTTTTCTTCGGTAGCGGTCGCTGTTGCGGTTGCTTTGAGCGACTTGTTGTAACCAATCTGCGAAACACCGATAATAGCACCGATAAACGCACAAATAAGGGAAGCGGTCTTTGCGATTTCATCAGCGTAAGGCCAACCCCAAACGAGTGCTAAACCGACATACAGCGTGGCGGCCGCAGGAATTACAATAACTACTAACCATTTAAGCACCTGATAAACTGAATCGGGTAAGAACTTCATAGTCTTTTCCTCCTATAAGTTATAGTATCTATATAAAAGGTTTAGACATCGGCTAAATCATCCAAAGTCATCTGTTCGGGGTCGGGGAGGTCATCAATCGAAATTTGGTTCGGGACTACATCATAATCATTCATAGATATACCTCCACAAGTAATAAGTTATAACTGCCACAAGGGTAATATAAAAACAACACTGTAAAAGCTCGATGGTATCGTCTTCGTGTTCGGGGAATGGGTAGAGTTTGTAGATTTTACTCATTAACCTACCGTGATGACATAGATATCATCAAGGTCAATTTTGAAGATAGGTTTTACTTCTTGGGTATCGTCAGCTTCAAGGTACCATCCACATACAGCACGATTGCCACCAAAAGAATACCATCCGAAACAGACAGTCCATACGCGGGCATCAAATCGTCCAAGCCTGATTTTATTCCCGGGAGAAATTGTGGTATGTGCATTAGGGACTTCCAAAATATACGGTGTATCCATATCAACTGTCCTTATAGAAAAGTATATTAATACTTATAAATAAGGTTATAAGATAACCCCTACCATAACGGGGCGGAAACGGTAGGGGTTATCGGAGGTAAGACCGAAATTATCACAGCTATTCGGTTACTGATATTAAAGGTTTTAGTTATTTTCAGAAGCGCAGTGGACTGCCCATAGATAGTTGTGCAAAGCAACTATCGGAGGGTCTTGCTCGAAATACTCATAACCCATCACATCATCCTGACCGAATGTAGTTTTATCTGCATTCCACTTGTAAATCAAAGTTAATGACCAATCGGGGACGAACTCATCTTCATCGTTGACTGTTTCGTGATTACAGTATTCACCCTCGATTACAAGCAGTCCGAGGTCTTCAATAAAATAGGGCTTGCCCCATGTCACTATCTTATCGTCACCGGTTGATTCTGTACCCGTGATTTCACATTCTTCGTAGTCGAACTCGTCAACTTCATCATAAGCGTCAAGAATGACCTGAAGTTCCTCACGGTCTTTCACCTTAACTACATCCATAGATTATCCCTCCTGATTCAGTAGTTTAATTTCATAGATATTTGGGTACATGGAAAGTGGCGGGACGCGGTAGCCTCCCGTAGTAAATTCATACTTGCCTCCGACGGCAATCAGATTATAGGTATCAGCCGAATCAAATCGTAATCGAAGCAAGCTGTCAGTGACTTCAAATACCATAGAGTTTCCGGCATCATCTATGGAATACACTAGGTACTTACTTTTGTACTGATTTAGCGTAACGCGTTCCTTGCTCTGCACCGTGACTACATAGGTCTGCGTATTAGTAGCCTTCATGATAGGCTCGAAGAAGCATATGAAAATAAGAAAAAGACCGGCGAAAATGAGGATAAACACATCTCGCACAAGTCTCATCCGTTGCCGTCTTAAATACGCCTCGGCATACTGCTGTCTATAAGTTTGCATATGAATATACCTCCCACCTATAATAACGATTATTAGGCGGGAATATGCATAGCGTCAAGTACAGCATTTATGGAAACATTCTTTAATGCGCAAAATGGAGCTAACGGGACAGATTCCGGAGCCTGCTGTCCGAGGATGTATTCCCTAGACAGAACAGAAGCGTCACCGCCCTTTTCGAGCCATCGGTTCCACGCTTGCCTGCACCTCATAGATATAAGTTCAGCTACAGTCTTGGCGATAAACTCGCGGTAAGTCGCCATATAGGAAGATACCACTAAGTCCTCAGGAGCCAACATATTGCATCCGGTCTTACCGGAAGCCTTAGCATGCTTCTGAATCTGCTGTCGCAGTTCGATAAGACGGGTAAGTTCTTCAGAGGTTAAAGCGATAGGATTTCCTTCAGCGTCCTTATCATGAGTTCTGCCTACCAAATCTACATACTCCCTGAGTTCTTCGGCGCTTACATTGGCATTGACCTCAACCTTTTCGCTCATCATCGTATATAAAGATTTCCTATGAATGTTATCTACGATATCAAGAACAATCTTCGGGCGATTGTCTCCGGTAGATAATGCACGACCGAGCTGTTGAACATAGACTATGCTAGAAGATGTACCCCTATACATAAGCACCCCGGTCAGGTCGCTTACATGATAGCCCATATTAAGCATTTCGCATGAATAGATGAGGTCTATAGTCTTAGTCTTGTAAACCATGCTATCCAACTTAGTAGCGTTCTGCTTATACTCGTCAGTCTCGGAAGATACGATAACTTCATTTATGGTATGCTCCGGGAACACAGTCTCGAACCATCCGCGTACACGCTGTTTAGCTACGCGCATATGCTTGAAATCGCTAAAGAATACGATGTACTTCTGATAATCTGTATCCGTATGGGATTCAGACAGCGCGGAGCTAATCGCAGTTTCCATCTTAGACAACTCAGCGATTTCTATCATTCGGGAGTTCAATAACTCCAAGGCATCGTCCCGGTCATCGTAACAAACGGTCTGAAGCTTAGCGTCTTTCTTGATACGAGTCAAGACATCCGGAGAACTATTACCATAAGCACAGAAGCAATAATAAGGCTTCTGAATGATACCATCCTGAATCGCGTCATGGAGGGTATATCTACTCGCTATGCGGTCATCGAAGAACATGGCGATTTCATCTATCATATCCATACGCTCAGGAGTGGCTGTAGCTCCGACAATATGAGCCTCAGGATTATACTCCATTAAACTGCGCATGCCGGACATGGTTTCCGTGGCTCCAAGCCTATGACATTCATCACAGATAATCAGGTCGGTGCCGTCAAGGGATTTCAGTAAAGAATCGCTCAGGTAAGCGAGCGCCATATAAGTCATGAAAGTTACATTGGGAATTGAGCTGTTCTTAGAAATGGAGTAGTCTTCACCATAGTAAAAATGGAATACAGCGTTCTTGACTACCTCTGCCGGGTAAAGATACAGAACCTTTTTATATCGTCCGCTCTTAATCAGTCTAACGAGTAATCCGGTCTTACCGAATCCCGTGGGGCGAATAATTGCGCACTTACCATAAGTATCAAGTAAGTCACAAGCCTCCTGATAGGTCTGCTCCCTTAAAATGTCTATCTTAGCCATATGCAATCTCCTATTGGATTTTCGATGTTGCATTAATACAACTACATTATACTAATACGGTGAAAATAAAACAACAATATTTTTATTCTTCCTTGCAGACATGGTGGAGAATTTCATCAATGGTAAGAATATCTGTATTTCCGCACTTAACGCAGTGGCAATAAAAGTTTCCAATACCATTATGAATATATGCCGGCTTATCAATACTAATAGTACCGAGAGCATAGGGGAGCGGATGTCCTATCTGACCATTCTTAAAGAGCTGAAGATGGGTATGAGTTTTAATGTAGCCGGTGTTATAGACTACATCAATATCGTGGGCATTACGATAATCTGTAATTTTCATTAAGAATCCATTAGATGATGTTCCGGTCATCCCGATGTATTTATCTGCCGGGTTAAGATTAGGGTTCCTTATCTGCCTGAGCTGAAAGTGTTTATAGGTCTGATGAACCACCACTGTATCATCTTCAAACTGAACATCGATGTCCGTGGCACTACGATATGCGACTATCTTGGCAACCTGACCATTATGCATTAGGGCGGATTCCCCAACCCGGTTAAAATGTCTCGGGAGGTTCGGACACAGAATATTGCCTTTACAAACGCTGTAATAGGTAACATGCGTAACTACTGCACCATTCTCAAATTGTGCGTCTAAGTCATCAGCTTTACGGTATGCGATGATAGTCAGCTTTAAGCCCTGAGTATTGGTATGGGTTTCCCCAACCCTTCCGGTCTTGACGGCAGGACCTTTTACTATGGCATTAGGGTTTCTTACCTCTCCGGCTAAGAAAGCGATATATTGTTTATGCTCAGCAAGATATCCGTCCTCGAATAAGATATCGATATCATCGCTCCGGCGATACACTACAATGGTCATCATCTGCCCGTTTTTCGCCCTATTAGTCTCACCAACTCTAAACGACTTAATATCTCGGTTTCTTTTCCAATACGCACGGGAGACATTGGGATTTCCGATTCTGCCCTGCTTAAACATGTCATAAGCACGACCGGTGGCGATATACCCATCCTCGAACTGAACATCGATATCATCATTTCTGCGGTAGGCGATAATCGTCATCATCATGCCATTCTTCGCACGATTAGTTTCACCTATGCGGTTGAGCTTAGTGCGCTTATCCATTACACGACCTCCAAGCATACATGAGATTTCATCTCCGCAACCGACATGATTTCCTTTATGCCACATTTCGTACAATGGCAGTAGAAATTTCCGGTGTCATTGTGAACATACGCTAGCTTATTCATGCTGATGTTACCCACCTGATAAGGGAAGGGATGTTTTACATTACCTCTTTCGAAATCAAAGTATCTTCGCTTTTTTAGTTCGAAGCCCGTTTCATAGAGAATGTCTATGCTCGTATATTTACGATAATTCGATATAGTCATACGCAATCCGTTATTTGCTAGCTTTGAAAGTCCGGTGCGACAAGTACGCTGACTGATGTTATGGGTATAGTTAGGATTGTGAATCAGTCCTCGGCGGATTGCCCCATAGGACTTATGCATTATTATCGTGCCATCCTCAAATTGAACATCTACATCCCGGGAATTGCGATATGCAATAATAGTCATCATTTGACCGTTGGATGCACGATGCTGTTCTCCGATTCTTCCACTATAAAAATTCGGATTATGAATTTCACCGTCTTTGAAACAAGAATACTGTCTATGCTGAACAATCGTGCCGTCTTCAAACTTAACATCAATATCGGCCGCATTACGATATGCAATAATAGTCATTAGTTGCCCTTCATTGTTCCGGAGGGTCTGACCTATGTATTCTAATGCATAACGATTGAAATTAGGATTCGATATATACCCGGTAAGAAAACACCTATAACGCTTATGCTGAACAACAGTGCCGTCCTCAAACCGGACATCAATATCAGCACATGAGCGGTATTCAATAATGGTCATCATCTGACCGTTACTAGCTTTAGCTGTCTCACCTACACGGTTTGTAAGCGTCTTAGGCATAAGCAACCTCCTATTGGAACACTGATACTATATGCTATTCTAATTCTAACATTATATTACAATAAAACAATAGTCTTTTTATAAATTCCCGTATTATTTCGGAATTATAATAAATGAGTAAAAGAAATAGCCCCGATGGCAAGTCGAGGCTATTTCTCAGACCGGAGGTTCTGCCTAACAATGTCAAAGCACGGCAGTAATTAGTAATAGAACTCTATAGCACCACCATCGAAGTATGTGATGCTCGAACCCGTTTCGAGGCTTCTTCCGTATGCCTCATAGTCAAAGTATTCTTCAAGAACTTCCTTAGGAAGATTTCCCACGCCACCGTCAAGTTCTTCAACGGCGATTTCACCAAGCGACCTAGTATCGTCAGCGCCCCAATAGATGGTAAAGTTACCATCTTCGATAATTCGCATAGCTTCTTCAAGGTCAGAAGCATGGTCGAAGATAGCGGATAAGACCTCAGGCTCTAAATTGTTTTCCTCGAAAAGCTCAGCTACTTCGTTGACCTTTTCAATCTGAGGATATTCACCAAAGACCTGCCAATCCATACCGGAGGGTAACTCCCAATCGGTGAAGAAGACTTCTTCATAAGGGGAACCGAACTCATCAGTAGAACCGATGCCAATGCGCTTCAGGACAGCCTGCAAATCCTCATCGCTGATAGGGAAGTCAATCCACTCGCCTACAAGCTCGCCCTCGTTGTATTTACCAAGATTGGTAATGAATCCTTTTATCTGAGACATAATAACACCTCGATTAATATAGTATTACTAATTGTATATAAGGTTACCCCATCTTATTCCTCTTGGGCTTAGTTACTCTTAGATAATACTCATGCTGATACTGTTTTCTGTCCATAGGCTCCACAGACTTCCGACGAGTTTTTCGATAAGTTCTTCGACATTCCTGAATGATGTCCCAATTGAAATTATATTCCATTTTAATGCATCAAGGATTCAAGGGCACTGCGCCTATCCGTAGCAAACTGCTCAGAGTAGTTGCACTGAATACAATACAATTTGGCATAGAACAAGCTCTCCCGCATGCCTTCCCATGTTCGGCAGTGTACCCTACCACCGCATTCCGGGCAAACTCTCCACATGCGTTGTGGAAAATCGTTCATACCGTTACCATCACATCTTCAGCATTCTTGCACTCTTTTACACCGGCAAGGATGAACTGAATGTCCGGGATATTCTTCAAAGCGGTAAAGGTTCCCTCTACTGCCGAAGCATCAAGATGGTCGAACATGTCATCGCAAAGCAATAACTTCAGCGGTGACGAGCTGTGATGTATGATGCAAATCATAAGTGCCAAAGTGTAAAGGCACTTTTCACCGGATGATAGCTGTTCATAGGCAATATACTTGTTCTGCCTGATAAGACCGAAGTTGAATGAGTTGGCTTTAGTAGTCACATCAAACTTGACCTGAAGTGAAGCATCCCCGTACATATCCTGAATGTACTTGGTCATGGTTACAGCCAATTCTTCAAAAGGCTTGGAAGTCAAAGTTGTCTGCAAGCCGTTGATATCCGTCAGCTTAACCCAAGCCGACAATGCGTCATTCTGAAGTTCGATTTTGTACTTCGTCTTCGTGATGTCATCGATGGTAGATTCATAAGCCTGATTAGCCAAGAGCTTATCCTTAGCATCGCTGTACTCCTGAATCTCCCTATTTATATCGATTATAGTTTTATCCGTGTTAGGCTTATCCGGGAGTGATGATACTGAACGCTTCAAGGATTCCAACCTGACCGAGATACCGGAGAACTCAGACAGTACGCACTCATAGTGGCTAATCTGCGTTTTCATCTCAGTCAACTGTTCATCAAGTCCATGCCACTGCTTGCTGTCGGATTCTATCTGCTCATCGTAGGTAGCGATTGTGGCTTTGATATCGTCAAGATTTAAGCCCTTGCAAGTGTCCTTGGTGTATGGACAGATACCGCCCTGCTGTATGATAGCAGAAAGACTTGCCTTCTTATTCTTTACGGTGTTGACAGACATTTCAATGTCCTTGATTTTATGCAAGGTGTCATCGTACTGAAGACGAACTGCGTTCAAGGATTCCCTAATCTGTTCGCACTGTGCGTTTCCGCCCATCGATTCATACTTGGATTCAAGCTGAGACAGTTCATTCATGTTATGCTCAACCACTTGCTTAGCAGAATCATAGCGAAGCATGGAATCACGCAAAGCCTCTAAAGACATAAGCTTCGTATTGATTTCTTTTATATCCCTTGGACCGGTGTAGTCGTTATAGTAAATCAGCGAATCAACTGTAGCCTGCAACCTCGTCAGCTCTGACTTATTGAAGGACTGCTCGTCCTTGAATATCTTGTTAGCCTGCATTACTTGTTCAAGCGGACTGCCGGAAACATTGGCAATAAGTTGCATGCCGTAATCAAGGACAGCCATAGGGTCTTCCACACCGACGGTCATCAGTCCGGATTTAAGAATGTCTGCCCAATTCAGGTTACCCTCAGTAGTAGGCAGAAGATTCTTAATGAAATAATCCTTCAGCTTATTAGCCGTCTGATTGATAAAGTCATTGAAATTGAAGATAGGCAATTCTAAGTCAGCGACAATTTCAGCCACCGGATAATCGCTAGGCATGGTAGTAACCTTAGTAGCCTTAGCATCTATCCTACGCTCAACTGTAATCGTCTCCCCGTTGTTATCAAGTTCCAACCGGACAACAATGTGATTATCCCTAGAGTGTTTGAGGATGGCTTCACGGGAGTTCTTGGCAGTTCCCGGGATGTAGCCAAGCAACGCAAGCTGAATCGCGTTAAGTACAGTAGTCTTGCCGGCTCCGTTCCTGCCATAGAAATAAACCAAATCGCCGAGCTGATAAGTCTTGTTGACGGCATTATGCAAACCGTCTATGTAAATTGATTTAAGTTTCATCATCTTACCTCCTGCCTGAAACTTTATGAATTACTGCCCTCCGACTTCTTCTGCTGTGATAGTGCCATTATCTCGCGTTCTAGTCGGCGCATCATTGTCTTCATTAATCGAACCTCATCCTGAAGATTCATGACCTGCTGTTTAAGGTCAGGGCTAGGCTGTTCCGTTACCATGGAAATAGGCTCAGCTTCAAATCCGCCCATATTCATGTCATCATATTGGTTCATGTTATCGAAGGTATAAAAATCATCCGCCATATTCATTCTCCTTTAGAAATCATTGTAATGAGACATTATTTTAGGCTCAGGTTCGGGTTCATCGCTCTTTCGCATTAATGCCCCACAGTTAGGGCACTGAGGCGTAGTAGCCACGCCATTGTATTCAAAATTCTGAGTACCGCAGTAAACACAATGAAATCTCGGGATAGCCTTTTTAGATAAAGCTTCCACCTTGCTGTTCAGGTCATCAATACAGTCCTGCATTGTGCGGATATCATTTGTCCCTGAGATTATAGAGGTGTCAAACCCGTAGTCCGGGGACAATACAATAGTTCCGGAAAGTGCATCAGCGGATATCACAATATCCGGCACGGCTGTACTGCAATATGCCTGATTAAAATTTGTACTAGTAATACTTGGCATATTTACCTCACTATCGGATTTTCTTGGGAATATCCAAGTGAGCATGGCACTTCGGACATTCCTTGAAATTGAAAATACCCACCATCCGGACATCCATAGGCTGAGCAAACTTACAGATAGGGCATGCACGATACACGACACCTTCCTCGTCTTTTGCATACCACATGTCCCATGTTCCATCTCTCTTAACAAACTTGTGTCCCATGAATCCAACCCTCGTAAAATCTTTTGACTAATTCAAAATCAACTCTATTATCCGGCGTAATGTCTTCGGCACTTAAAGCTTTAGTGGCTATGTCTAACATACGCTGAGGCTCAACCGTGGTGAAATAAGCGTTCCTGCCTATATCCATAAAAGTGACTTTAACTACATTCTCAGCCGTCTGCTCAATTAGCATGTTTTGTTCCAACATCTTCTGTTCAATAGTCATAGTCAGAACTCCCTCTGCTCTACCGGGGTAACATAATCTAGTGTGTCTAGTATCGCAGTACCCCAACCAAACTTTACCGGGAGGCTGTCTGCGTCCTTACCCCGTGGGAAGTATCCGATTACTGAACCACAAGCAACGCATTTGACTTGACCATCCAACATGGAAATCTTATGGTTCTTGCTATCCTTAGGCATCTGCCCATTTGTCGTACCCATCAGAAGTTGGCACTTCGGGCACCTATAACCGTTCTCTTTACACTTGTTTACCCAATACAGTTTCATTAGAAATCTAAGACCTCATAAATATATAAACGATTCTTCGCTCGGGTTATCG
The DNA here is from genome assembly GCA_045614005.1 of Clostridia bacterium. Classification (GTDB taxonomy): domain Bacteria; phylum Bacillota; class Clostridia; order UMGS1810; family UMGS1810; genus RGIG8748. Next base: position 11,305 of record JAZLCB010000164.1, on the reverse strand, counting down.
CAACATAGAACAAATTCTTGTTATCTTCCGTATTTAAGGGGAAGCTATACGCCCCGACATTCATAACGAATACATTATCATATTCTAAGCCTTTTACAGAATGAATCGTACCGATATACAGCTCGGAGGATTTAACATCCGCTACTACAGTCTTTAGATACTGCAAGAACTCAGCGCCAACATACCCCTTATCCGGTGTCGGAATTGAAGATAAGTTCAATAGCTTGGCTACCTGAGAAAGTTTAGTATTACTAAACTCTGAAGTGGATGACATCGCTCTTAATGCCATCGCAGTTTCAAAATCTTGTTTAATCTGCGGGTTGTTGCCATACACAGAAAGAAACCAATTGATATCCGGATTAGCTACTGTGGATGATAAACGGATATACTCACCATACTTGTTGGAAGGCAGATATGACGCTAACCATCCGAGCATGTAAGTATCAGACAACGCACAATCGATTAAATTAGTACGCTGAGAATCCTTGTTACGCTCAAAGTTAATGCCGGCAGTCTGTAAATAACTAGCCACGGCACCGACTTCTTTATTAGTCCTGCATAGAATTGCCGTAGTACCGGTCAATGATTTATATTCTTCGATTACGGCGCGGATGTCCTTTTCAGCCATGCTCGAATAGCGGGAAGGACCATCGACCAACTTGGTGACTACGCGCTCGCCATCCCGGATACCCTGCATCTCGATTCGGTATGAAGCGTCAGCATAGCCCTTACTGAACTTATTAGCATACTCACAAATCTGATTCGTTGAACGATAGTTAGTGAACAGCTTTATCTTATCCCAACTGTCCGTATTAGACAGCGCCTTGATATACTCGTTGCTTGTACCACGGAAGCTGTAAATGTTCTGCAAGCAGTCCCCGCAGAAATAGAAATTGGTGTCAGGAAATGAGTTCAGGAAGCGTATCTGATAAGTGTCCGTGTCCTGAAACTCGTCAACGAATATATGCTTGTACTTGGCTTTATACGGAGCCGTAGCCGAATGGTCAGCACCGAATAACTCAGCTACTTCACTGTTGAGCCTATCGAAAGTAATGACATTTTCCATGCGTAAAACACGGGTCAGTGCTTTGTCATACAAGTCTGCCTGATACTGCTCTTTCTTATCAAGACCGGTACGCGTTTTAAGCTTTTCCTTAGACAGTGTTATCTTGCATTGAGCTTTAGCCTTTTCTTCAAGAGCCTTCATCTGCTCATCGGAAGCAATACCCGGGATATTGTCATAGCCTAAGGCACCACGGATGTTTGCATCCTTACAGATAAGGGAATAGCAGAATGAATGGAATGTCCTGAACTCAGGTGTCTCCTTGCCCGGGTTCAGCTTCTCATAACGGCTTTTCATCTCGGAGGCGGCCGCATTGGTAAAAGTCAGTGCCAAGATGGCAGATGGAGCCACACCGCCGTCCGTTACTAATTTAGATATACGGTCGAGCATCGTCTTAGTCTTACCCGCGCCGGCTCCGGCAAGGCATAGAATCCTATCGGAAGTAGAATTTACTGCCTGCAATTGTTCGTTATTTAAGCCCATCTCAAACCTCTCAATAGTCAGAAAGCACAGTAAAGTTGTCTCCGTGCTTTCCACTTAATAAACCGGAAATCTTACGAATCTCACTATCCTGAACATCAGCGTAATACTTGCTAAAGATTCGTCTAGCGTCGCCACGGCTCCTTGCCTTACAAAGAGCAAAGTCATCCGTGAATCTGTGTTCAACCATAGCATCCGGTCTAGTAAATACATAGTATTCTAATGGTCTATTCATATACTTACTCCTTATTCAAATACATCATTGATAAGATGACATATCATCCGCCATAATCCAATTACTATCAGGCTTGGGAAGAATACGACATTCCATATACCGATAAACTTCTTCGGCAGGATGTAATAGCTGATATCCCCATCCGGAAATGTATTCAGATAATTTTCCTGATGAGCTTCTGCCCACAAGCAAGCTACACCTAATAATAACGATATCAGGATGTAAATAGTTAAAATCATTATCAAGATTTCTCTAACCACGGTTCCCTCATCTTCTGCTTCTTATCCCTAGAATCAAGAATATGCTTCACATACTCGTCATAGGACTTGAACTTTACAGTCTTGGCTGTGATGACATCAATATTATGGATTCTGTCATCGTTGCACCATTCATAATTGTTGGCGGATATCACCACGAACAAATCGACATTAAATCGAGACTTAGCGTCCGGAATGACTACATCCAACAACAGATTCTTTATCTCATGAATTTCATCTACGGACATACCGGAATCCACTGCGTCCAATAGCAGGAACGCCGGCTTATCGCGGTTGTCCTTGAAGAATTGCGGAAGCGCACATACTACGCGTTCCAAGCCAACAACGATACGCTCACCCTCGGATGATAGGTACATACGAACCAAGCCCTGAGCATCGTCTTCGACATTTAACATTCGGTCCATTAACATTGAACCACCCTGCCTACGGTCATTGTACTTGTAATACTCTATGTGGGCTTGGCGCAACTGCGGGATTAAAAAGTAATCCGTCAAAGTAGTCTTGCCCGAACCATTACAGCCAACTAGACTGTTTAATCCGGGCAGGAATGTAAACTTCGTGCGCTGATACACCGGCATACCATCGCCAAACGGCTTGGTCTTCACCGTAATCATAAACTCATCCATTAGTTAGCCACCTCAGCATGCTCACGATAGTAATCAAATGCCTGCTGTACTTTAGTGTAGAATCTGCGATAGGACTTGCCTAAATGCTTATACACTCTGTAGGTATCCTTACCGAACTGAGTATCGATAACGCCACGCTCATAGAGCCATGCCCATAAGCATACAGTTGCCGGGTAGGTTACCCTGCGAATGGAATCCCACTTATAGATGATGAATGAGATTAATCCGGTTACGATAGCAAACAGTATGAACGGCTTTGCATAGACGAACCAATCGGCTGTCTCCTTTACACCGCTAGACAGCAGTGCTGATGAAAATGAGATGATTCCTAATACTCCACTTATAGTAGTTCTGACCTTCATGTGTGTACCTCCGTGTTTCAAGTGTTCCCTCACTTACATATATTAACGATTAGTAAGTTGTAATCGCGAGTTGGTCAGCAAATTGTACCATACGAACCATTGGAATTTTTTCATCGCAGACACGCATATCCTCAGCATCATAAGTGCCCATATCCCAATTGTCCATGTGCCATCTGATAGAAGCCATTTCTTCAAATGACAGTGATGTGTACTTGGAAACACATAACTGCATAGCCATGACTAAAGACTGAGTACCATGACCGAAACGGGCTACGCCATCTTCTCTATAGCGGTAAGCCATAATCTGCGTCCACTTGTCCGCGCGTTCGTCCCTGACATTCTTCCAATAGGATTCATATCTACCGATTTTGCACCAATCGTGAACAAGAACAGCAAATACCGCTGACCACCACTGCTCATCTACCACTGTCTTGAACTTAGGTACAGACCTTAAACCTAGCAACTGAAGATAAGTCTGTAGCGTGTGATTAAGCAGTCCTCCGGTATAGGAATCGTGATACTTAGTAGATGCCGGGGATGTATAGAAGTCTCCGGCGCGTAGCCAATCGAGAACGCGCTTGATGTGCGGAAATATCTTCTCCTGATTTTCTACTGTAATAGATGGGTCACGCTGATGTGCCCTCATAATCAGCGCCATAGCCATCAGTTCTTCGTAGCAAGTAATCTTCTGCTCGGCATTAGTATTAACCCATATCGGACTGTCCGCCTGATAGTTCGAAGCATCAGAAAACTCAACATAGCCTTTTGATAAATCTATCATATTAAAATACCTCCTAATCATATTAACGATTAAGAGGTACGGATTTATTCGTAGAATGTCATTCCCATGTATTTTTGTTTAAGTTTAGATGTCACTTCAGTTTCATTTAAGTCCTCGTAATCTATTGGAAATTCATCTATAAAGTTCTCGATATCTTCAATAGCTCCGCAGATTTCAATGTCTTTATTAGGAAGTATCTGAATAGCAAGATGGTATGCGTTTTCAAAATAAAACGGTTTTGAATATATGTCGTTACCCCATTCATAAACGCAGTCAGCTATATCCGAAGCACCGCCATTAGCGTCAGCACCGACATAAATGCCTCCGATAGCCGTCCGGTCAACATCCACCGGCTGTTCATACTTGAACTTATCCATGACTTGACCCGTGTACTCGTAATTAGCAATAAAAGAACTTTTCGGCTGAGCAAACATCATGTCCTTGTACTGATACATGCCGTTGCCGATATACTCGAAATTATCAATAGAGTTAGAGGCTTCCGTGCTATAGCGGAATCCGGCACACAGCGCGTCTAAAGCAACATCGATTAAATCATCCAAGTCGTACTCTACCGGTGTTTCCTGAGTAACATTCACCAATGGCTCATTGTCCGTTCCGGTACCAACTTGAACTCCGGTTACGAGAAAAGCTTCGCAAGGTAAATCATCCTCAAAGCGCTTGATGAAACCAATAAGGGTTTTCACCTGAGATACATTAGTAACAACCGGAAGATTGCCATCGGAGGTGTTGCAATTAAAACAGCTAGTATTAGGTTCCCATACGAAGTCTTCTAGCGCACCCTCACACCACTCATCGAACTCCGCTTCGTCAATGTGACCATACTGTAATTCAGCCAATTTGTAGGAATACTCGTCCTTAATGCGCGGATTCATCGCAAGGTAATTAATACTCTTACCATGCTTAAAACGCTTACCAAATCTGACGAATACCTTCTCGGCATTAGAATTACTGCGGATATACATAGATTAAACCTCGTACTTGCATCTGTTTGGGAACTTGCGCTCCAACGCACCTACTATTTTATCCCGGGTAACGGCAAAATCCTTAATGCGGTCGGAATCATTAAGGCATAATAACTGATAATTCTCTGATACGATTTCCACCAAAATGTCTTGGATGCGTGAATCCTCAATATCGAAATACTTAAAATCGACTGTATCATCAACATATGCGTCGGTATAATACGCATAGTATAGATAAATGTACTGATTCACATTTCTAATATCCCTTGTTAAAGATACAGTCTTCCCTATCGTATCCCCGAACAACTCTTGGATTTTAAGGAAAGTGTCCTTATAAATAGCTGAGGATGAGTGATACGGAAGCATTACCTTATGTTCGGGATACTCCGGCAGGTTCAGTGCCTTTAATATCATATCTAAACTATTACGGCTCTGATTCCGGAACATGTCACGCTCAAAATATGTCTCAGGCTTATTGAACTTGATATGCGGGGTATTACCCGTAAAGAAATCATCTTCAGACATCGGTCCTACCGGAAGCATGTCATCGTTGAAGTAGATTACCCTATCGGATAAGTCCGGGATATTCCAAAAGAAAGATTCTATGGTACAACTGTTGAAAGTAGGTAAATACTGCTTAGGGATAAAGTCCTCATGATAAACAATACGAACTGTTTTCCTATTCAGCCATGCCGGTACCTGAGAATCCCTTGCTACTACCAATACGACATTACGGATAAAAGGCATGTAGATTTCAATGCCTCGGAGCAAATATCTGAGCGTACCCCAAGACCTGAATCTCGTCTTAGTAGGGTTATGCGTCTTGGTCGCTTTAATGAAATCCCGAACCCAATAATTATCAGCGCTATTGACATAGGCGATAATCAAATCCATCGTAGGGTTTTCTACGGGTTGAGCCGGAGTACATTGAACACGGTGGGATAGTGCAAATATCTTGGACTTAGTATTAGTAGTCATATGTTTCCAATCGTACTTACGCTCTCTTGCCCATGTCGAAGGACACGCACCGGGACCGGTGTAGTGCAAGGAGTTTTCTATCACAAGACCTTTAGGAAACATGTAAGCTTTATCCGGGAACTTATTAAAACACAGTGCCACGAATAAATCATCTTCAAAACCTTCACCCTTCTCAGGGTCAACATCAACCATCTCCACTTGGCTGTAAACATTCCGGGAAACTGCGCACATATTGAGAGGTGCATTATTTCTTCGCAGAACTCCGATACCATCGGGATTTTGGTCAATAATATTCATGAACTCCTTAGGATTATCCGTAGTTATCCTAGCGTCATCATCAAGCATGATAAGATAATCATAAGGGGAATCTAAGAAGCGTTTACGCAGTTCATGTCTCGCCCCTAAGATGCCAAGCTTGCCGTAGCTGAAAGTCCGGATACGGTTCTTGATTTCAGGTAACTCAAAGTCCTGCCAATTTTGAGCGATGACCATGATATCGACATCGGGCCATAATTCCTCTAATTTGAAAAGAAGCTCCCGAAATCTTCGTGAGCGTTCCCTTCTTGTTTCGATATGATATTCACTATCGTTGTCCGGGAAATATGAGATTATCCCGAATACCTTTTTGACTTTTTTCATACGCACCCCGTTAATGTTAATTTATGTAAGAATGTCAGGCATCTTCCACTGTGAAAAATGATAATCTAAACCGTGGTCTATACCCTGCTCTTGGTCATACAAATAATCCTCATAGTTCTCCATGAACTCTTGGAAGTCCCTTTTATCATCCGTATAGGTGTACCAATACTTACGCATATTAAAAGCGAAGCCATGCGGGAGAATATTTACCTTCGCTGTATGGTAATCATCCCAATACGCACTACCCTGCTTCATGCAAATTCTAATGCCCTCGCTTAGATATCCCGCGGATTTAACCATAACCATTACATACTGAGCTAAAGGATTCTCAGGGTTTATCCTAAATATCGCACTCGTATAACCGCAGAATGTCTCCATGTTCACTACGAGCGGGCGGATATCCGCGTCAATCTTCTTATAGGCATTAAGTAAAGTCTGAGATATACGGGAGTTAAGCAGATTGCTTGTATCAACTTCATCGCCTAATCTCAGCTTAAACTGATTTATAAGAAGACTGCTATATTTGTCATACAGAGAAGCTATTGTAGCCGGCATTTTAGCCATAGCATCATCAAAGCTCTCGTCTGTAGCAAAAGTTATGTTATAGGATTTCTTTTTAAGTTTAATACCACCAAAATGGCAGTAGCCCGTAATATCAAGTACAAAGTTAAAACTATGTACCTTATCGTAATCCACGGTTGCGGAAAAGTGTAAACGCTTATCAATCTCATCCAAGGTAGCTTCATCTATTGAGGGTATTGCTTCACGCACCTTCGTAACAAAATCAGCGTCATGGGCATAATCATTAAACGCGTCAACATAGCTGAAAGCTACTTTGTAAATCCTATCCGGGAGGTCGGATTCCACCTTAATCCCTTCGGTCACATAATCGCCGGTAGGCTTATAAACACCTTTAACTTGTAGGCGGGAACTATCCCAAGTATCGTAAATAGTACCATCAATAATGCAAACTACATGGTTAGCATAATCCTTATTCTTATCACCGCAGAGGACTAAATAAGTACCATGCTGACCGGTAGTAGTATCACAAAACTCGCCTACGGTACATTCATCGCTAAAAGGGATTTTTTCGCAATTAAAAACCTCAGATAAAGCGTTTTCGAAAACGACTGTATGTCTGAAACTATCATGCCCGTAGGCACGGAGCCTTTTACGAACCTCGTCCCAAGACAAACCTAGTGCCATAGCTATAGCTCTAGTCTGACAATCCCCGGTATTAGTGCCACGGGGATTAACATTGTAGTCTAAATAACTATGTGACTTGATATACCTATACATTAGTTGTCCCTTAAAATCTCATCCACGGTTTTGTCTCCACCTTGACGATGTATTGCCGGGATTCCGTTCTGCTTCAAAATAGCATTTACTTCATCGTCGCCGAGTAAGTCCAATACCTTCATGGCACCGGTAATTACCCACGGCACAGTATCAGGATTCGGATTAGTACGATACTTATAGAAACCATCCTTAGGCAGATAAGGCAAGCCTGCCAACGAGTGCTGATATTTATCGCTACGCTTTTCAACGACATTACCCTGCTCGTCAACGGATGTACGCATGTAACCACGCTCATCGGACTGAGGCTGATAGTCAACATTCATAACATACTTGCACTTAGCCCAAATGAAATCCTTCGGGAACTCAGGCTCACCGGTTTCCTTGTTCTTACGGTCGAACTGCTTGGCTCTAGGGATGTCACCTAAATGCCAACCGGGTCTGAATGATAAAGTCTGTCCGCCCTTAGCTTGTTTAACCTGAGGTCTGCCCGTCTTGGACAGCCCGGCAAATTCGCCTTCCTCAGCATCGAGCCAAACACCTACCGGGGTATCAGCTCCACCGGCGTTGGAAACCATTGGAGGGTACAGCTTTCCGTTCTTCACCTTGAAGACCTTATAAGCTATACCCGTCTTGGAATTTTCGTAGTATTCAGGATTGGATGCTGTTGCGGACTTGATGTATCTTTTCATTTACCTTTACCCTTGTAGCCGTTGGCATAAGCGGCCCTGCCCTGCTTCTCGGCTTTTTCTTTAGCGTCCTTGCCGTAGTAAATCTTACCGGAGTTTCCCCATTGGTATCCTCCGCCTTTTGTCTTGTGAACCGGCATTACTCGTACTCCGGAGGCCAAGGTGTGCCCTTAGTAACATGGTCTAAGTATTCTTCCGTACCATAGTCGATACCATATTCACCCCAAGGACTTACATTCTGAATAGCAACGATTTCTACCTTAGCGATATAGACTTTGTTATCGCCATCCCAACCGTCATTATCAAGACTGATAACAGAACCCATGTAATCAGAACCATCAACCTGCTCCTGAATATAGCGTTCAAGATTACGCTCGATGTCTTCCTTTATCTGCCAATGAGCTTCTTCAGCCGGGAGGGAAATGATTACATCGTACATAAGTCCTGCGCCATTACCGATTACTTCGGAATCCTCTACATGACATTCCGGACGGGCTAAAGAAGTATCGAGGTAGATTTCAAACTCAGGCTCTAATTCAAAGCTGAAGCGGTCATCGAGTTCAGCCGAAGCCTTTACTACGGACTTCTTACCGATACGACGGCTAGCTGTAACACCACCATTGTTCAGACAGTTTACGAACTTAACAAGCCATTCCTCAGACACATAACCGGCTAAGATGTTTTCCATGTCATCCATGATAGAATCGACATCGGGATTGATGAATAAATCGGAAGCCTCTAAAGCATCGATGTTATTCTCGATTACTTCGTACATGTTTACTGTAACGCCATTGTTGGAAACATTAACTACTTCAAGCTTATCAGCGAAGTCCATCATAGCGTCATCCCATGCGTCACCGGTCTGATTATAGAAATAGACTTCCATATCATAGGTATCATCCCAAACAGTGATTTCATCACCCTCAGATGTCTGTAACAAATATTCTTTAAGCGTCATAGGAAACCTCCTTAAATATCTTCAGGATAGTCTTTTACAATCCAAAGTAAGGACTGCTCTGTATCCTTGTTGCAAAGCGGGCAAACACCATTGATGCTATCGATGAGTTGGTCGGAAGCAATCATCGCGGAAATGAAGATTCCGTGACAATTCTGACACTCAGCGATAAGGTGATTCGTAATGTTGTTATCAATCTCAATAGTAGAGCTGTCCTGCTGAAGCTCATCATCAAGAGGCTCATCGAGATTATCTACATCCTCGTCCTCAGTGCCTTCGTCAGCATCCGGGTCTTCATCACCAAAAACATTTCCATCAGGGTCAACATCGCCGAAAACATTCTCGTCAGCGAAAATATTCGTTTTACGAGTTGAACGGCTAGATGATGTGATGGAATTGTTTGCGTCCGGTCTAGTGTGAGTTATCTTCATTTTAGTCACTCTCCTTTTTCGTAATCACTATCTAAATACTCATCAACGAGTTCTTGGATATCATCCGGGAATGTCCTATCATCCACATGGTCAAGAATGTAGTCAATGATGTCATCTTCCAAGATATCAATATAGATTTCTCCCGGGTCATCAGTTGATTCTACATTGTCCGCTCCATTATAACGGAAGTAGTCCCTATTGGGATTAGCTGAACCCCTGCTGTCTAAATCCTCGCCATTAAAGAACTTCAGGGCAACTTCCTTAGGTTCTTCATTACCGAGTAAATCGAAGAAGGTGTCAGCATCAAAGAAGATGTCTTCTGCAAACAGATTGTCTTCGCTATAGGCGAGGTCAACAAGCTTTACACAAATATCAGCGTCAAGTAAATCGCGTAGTTCGAGTTCCAAGTCCCTGATAGATTCTATCGCCATAGATGCCTCCTATATAAGAAATATAAATTCATATATGGTTATATAAGGTTGTATCAGCCTCCGGGCATCTCAATATCCCTATCGGAAATCTTCTTATAGACTTCCTTATAGGTTTCTTCATCCACATATTCGTATATCTCAAATGGCTTGTAGTTCTCAGTGGTCTTTTCAAATGAAATGCGGTATCTGCCGTCTTGGCAGAATGTAGCCGTCAAATGCACCCGCAGGACATAGTAAAAATGGAAAATGTCCTTGACCGCAAAACCGGTGTTTGAAGCCTCCAATGAAGCCGAGTTCCACTGAGCTGATTCACGCATAGCATAATCAGCTTCCACCAACTTCCGGCAGGCTGTAATGAAATTGTAATATTCGAGAACAAGTTCACTACGATGCTCAGTATCGTACTTAATCATTTCCGGGATAGTCATAGTACCTCCTAAAATTCCTGAATTATTTCGGAATTTATAAAACACCCGGCGGGGTTAATCGCCGGATGTGGTTTACTGTTGGTTGTTAGCTTTAGTGTCATACAGATACACGCTTGAAAATCTGATTCAGTGCTGTGGCAAGGAGCGTAGTATTGACGAAGATGGAATCCGGGCTAGTCTTCCTTACAGACCTATGGTGTGTCAGGTAGTCGGCCGCACCGTTCATAACGCCCCAAGCGGTTCCCTTGAAGTTCTGATTGTCATCGCTATTGTAGCATGCGAGGAAGTCGTTGCGAGCATCTTCAAAGTTCTGAAGCTGTCTGCCACTCATCTTCTCCGGCTTGTACTTGAAGACATCGTTGAACACCTTGATTACATCGTCATACCTAATCTTCTTGGTGACGAGTTCGTTAGCCGTATCCTCGAATGTCTCCATGTACTCTGCTACATCGCGCATCATCTCACGCGCCGTAAGCATCTTGCGCTCCATGTTGGATGAGTGAACGATACGGACAGTGTTAGGAGACTGCCTGAAGGATACATTGAACTGATTCTGACAGACGATTCTCAGTGGAGAGATGGTTGCCTTGACAGAGTTCATGCCATCATGAGAGTTCTGAAAGATGATGTAAGGCGTGATAGCATCGCCG